>JAJRVN010000057.1 GCA_024277325.1 Patescibacteria group bacterium
CGTCAGGCAAGCCAAAGACAGCTTAGGTAATGCCAGTGCAGATCTGGGTGAGACCGGTAATACGGTTACTTATACCTGTCCGGCACCGACGAATACGCCTACACCGATTCCGACTAATACACCAGTTCCACCGACGGCGACTAACACACCACCGCCGGGGGCAACTAGCACTCCTACACCGACCAATACACCAACCCCTCCATCAGCACCGTCTAGCTTAAGCGCCAACTGTGCTGCCGACAGCCGTTCAGCTACCCTTACCTGGAGGCCAGGCGGCTACGATTCATGGCTCCAGGTCAACCAAGGCAATGGTACCAGAAACGCTGATGGATCATTAAGGTGGGCTAATACATTCAATAATTGGGTAGGGCCAGGATCAACCTCCAAAAACATCACCATTACTCCCAATACCAACTACTATGCCGTCGTTCTCAACACCGCCGATAGCAGTTATACCAATAATTCAAGCTGGTATCCGCCGGCTGGCTCGGTAGCATATCGCTTTTACTGTTTGACCGGCACGGCTACACCCCCGCCAACACCAACCCATACTCCAATACCAACGATAACACCCACACTTACCCCGACCGAAACACCGACACCAAGACCTTCATCAATAACGATTAACATCAACTACTTTTATGATAAAAACGGCAACGGCGTTAAAGATCCGGGAGACACTGTTGAAAACTTTGACCTTGGCGACTTTGCCGGTCCTAAAATGAATGTGGATATCAAACGATCAGGTGGGTCATTTTCTCCGATGTGTAGATGGATGAACTGCACCCAAGAAGAAGAGGTTGAGCATGAGATTAGAATGGTCAGATTTAGCTTAAACCGTGACAACCAAGTTTATACTATACAGGTTTCAGCGCCAAGCGGTTTCGTTCTCTCAACCTCAGGTTCCAGAGCTTTAGCCGGTACTGGTTGCCAAATCAATAACAACACAACCCACAACTTAATCATCGATACCAGGACATCACCGGCAACCGTCAATGAAGATGTCGGCTTTTTGAAGGTTGGCACCTTGCAAGGCTATGTTTGGGTTGACACCAATCGCAATGGCGTTAAAGACGGTTCCGAAGTCTGCCTTGACACCTTGAAATCAAGCTATGATCTGCAAATAACCTATGACGGGCCAAATAATTGCTTGGCGGAGGTGACAACCACAATCAAAGACAACGGTTCAGGTTGTAATCTATATACCATCAACAACATTCCTGAAAAATATCATCCGCTTGATATCGATGATGCCTACAACGGCAATACCTTTAGCTTTAACTTCCTTAACTCAGGTTATCTACCCATAGCTTATGTCAAAGAAGATCGAGAAACCGCTGGTGCGTTCAAGCCTTGTACCGAAACCGATGACTGCCAAAGGTTCAGAAACAGCCGGTCGGTCAAGGTTAAACTTGGCAGCCCTGATACGGTTAATATAGGTGTTGCCCCGGATGCCGATCCTTGGCTTCAGGTCAACAACTCCGACGTGTTGGCCAAAACTTCACTAAGTGTAACCATTCCTGACGGCCAGACCTTACTCTCAAGCCAAACCGGATTACCTTACGGCATCTTAACCGTTAACCAACTGTTATCACCAACCACTGATAAAATCGCCCCGGCTCCGGCTTATTACAGTCAAACTTACACTACTTACTGGCAATCGACTTTTGATACCATTAATCAAAAAATAAGCTACCAAACCCTAACCAGCGCACCCGACATCACCGCTTTGGCTGAAGGCAATTATCTCTATAACGGCGATGTTGCCTTGGCCGCCACTGATATCAGCGCCACCAACAAGACGATCGTCCTTCTTATCGATGGTAACTTAAGCATTAACGGCAACATCGTTACCGGTCAAACCTCAAACGTAACTTTAATCGCTTCCGGCAACATTGATATCGATCACAACGTCACTCAGGTTGACGCCACTCTTTTGTTCGGCGGAGCTTTAACCACTGATGCTAACGATCCTGATACCGACCCGACTGTTGACGATCCATTAACCGGCGCCGACCCAGCTCTTACCATAAATGGTGCTTTTATCGGCCTTAACAATACCTCATCCTTCGTTTTCGGCCGAAGCTTAACCCGGGAAGATAACACTACCATACCGTCTCTTATCATCAACTACCAACCCAAAGACATGATCTTCTTGGCCAAACTCATCGGCCAATCCTATCTATACCAAAAAGAAAAGAGGCCGGTTTCTAATTAATCAACAATCCCATCCGCTCCTCCGCTCCGGGATCGGTGTATTGTTGACGCTCCGGGATAAAATCATATTTTCTGCTTAAATCCCCCTGAAAACTTACAAACCAACAATTTAGCTCCTTTGGTACAATAGCTTATGGCAACTAGAGTTTTATCAGGTATCAAACCATCAAGCGACTCGCTCCATTTGGGCAACTATTTCGGCGCCGTCAAACAACATATTAAGCTTCAAGAAAAATATGAAGCCTATTTTTTCATCGCTGACCTACATGCCTTAACTACGGTACATAACAAAAAACAGCTGGAAACCAATATCCTTGATATCGCCTTGGATTATCTAGCCTTAGGCTTAAATCCAGAAAAAACAATCTTCTTTCGCCAATCCGACGTGCCGGCCCACCCTTACTTAGCAATCATTTTAAACAACCTAGTCCCCCTTGGCCTGCTAAAGCGGGCCCATGCCTATAAAGACAAGCTGAACAGGGGAGAAACCGACCAATCGATCAATGCCGGCTTGTTCTTTTATCCGGTCTTGATGACGGCAGACATCCTTTTATACCAGCCTAAATATGTGCCGGTTGGTGAAGACCAGGTCCAGCACATCGAGATTATGAGGGATATCGCCGCTAAATTTAACCATACTTACGGCCAGACATTTGTTTTGCCGGAAGCTCTATTGCCATCAAAACAAGAAGCCCGATTAATCGGCACCGACGGACAAAAGAAGATGAGCAAAAGCATCGGCAACGTCATCAGCATCTTTGCTGACGAAGCGACGATCAAGAAACAAATAATGTCCTGCTTTACCGATCCTAACCGGATCCACCCAACCGATCCGGGTCGGGTCGAGGGCAACCCTGTATTTGTCTACCATGATCTGATCAACCAAAACAAAAAAGAGGTCAAAGAGCTTAAAGCAAGATACCGCCAAGGCCAAGTCGGCGATGTCGAGGTTAAGCAAAAGCTGTTCCAAGCCTTTATGACCTATTTTGAAAAGCCTCGGCGCTTAAGGCGAGAGTTATATCAAAACAAAGATAAGGTTAAAAAAATCTTGGCTTCAGGGGCTGTAAAAGCCTCAAAAACAGCCCAAAAAACCTTAATCCAGGTAATCAATCGGGTCGGATTGTAAAACCGTTTATTTAGTCGATTCTGCCACAAACAAACCAAATATTTTCACCGTCTTTTTGGCGGTTTGAATGGGAATAATGGGTAAAATAAAAACAGCAATGATATAATTTTGCCATACAGGTATCTTTAAGAAGTCTTATTGAAAAAACGGCAGGGTAGCTCAGTTGGTTAGAGCATCGGAATCATAACCCGAAGGTCGTGGGTTCGAATCCCACCCCTGTCACAAACCTTGATTAATAACTTGGAACAAAGTTTTTATCCGAAGTTAAGACAAATGAATCAAAGATAGCTCCGCTTTCTCTCATGACAAAACCCAGTGTGTGGCTTTCGCCGGCCGGGAAAGATAAAGCTACTTTTTGCCATTCCAGCTTGTTTTTGGCTCCACTGAAATGTAGAGTTGTTTTATATTCTCCGTCTATGGTGATAAAAACGCTGTCTGAACTGTAGTTGGGCGCTTTGCGTAAAAGCCAAAGGTAATAAATCGCCTTGCCGGCTTGGGGTGTGGAAACAACGTACTCAAGTTTTTTATCGCTGTCTGGATTGTATGCGTAAGAGTTGGCCAGTTTGGCGTCAAACTCAATGGCTTGTTGGTTTTGGTATTGATCGCTGTTTAGCAAATTGATTCCCGTAGCTTGGCATAACGGCTTAGCGGCCTTACACATCTCAAATTGATACCAATAGCCGCCGGAAACCGGTATAGGTTGGCTTGATGGCGGCTTTGGTGTGGCGGTGGGTACTGGAGTTGAAGCGCTGGTTGGCTTCGGCTGATGGCGGCGCATATAGCCGATATACCAGTTGTAATCGGCCGGGTTAAACGAGTTGTTTAAAGTTAAAACAATCACATCCAACTTAACTCCGCTCTCTCTATTTTTAATCGCTAGTTTGTGTTGTCCTTTGGTTAAATAAATTCGACTGCCTTTTTTCCAGTTCCATTTATTTTGATTGGCATAAAAATGGTAAGCAAACGGCTTTTGGTTGTCAAGTTGGACATAAACACTGTTAGATGACCAGTCGGGCCAGTTATTTCTCATCCATAAGGTGTACCAACCGGCTTTGATGGCTCTTAAATCATAAACTGCATAAACATTAGAATCACCACCATAATTTTTGCCGGCGGCTTGGTTGATTTCCAAGTATTTATAAAGTGACGTTTGCTTGCTTAACTTGGTTTTTATAACCGACCTGGCTTTGTTCGACAGATAAGAATATTCCTCTGCTTGGAAAACGATCGAGTCGGGAATCTTAATTATCGGCTGTGGCTCTGGGATTGGAGATGGTGTTGAGGTTGGTGATGACGACGGATATCGAGACGGGGTCGGGATATAGGTCGGCGTTGGGCTTAAGTTAGATGTTGGTGTTGGTAATGGAATGGTATTCGGTTTAATCTTAGCTGACGATGTCCTTAGATTATTGTAGTATTTTTGGGGCCAGACTGAATTGGCAACTCGATCATATCCTTTTGTCCGCCAAACATAGACATAACCTCCTAAAGACACCGCGATAACTTCGTTATAACCATTCCCAGTCACATCAGCAAACACAGGAGTGCCATAGACCTCGGTTTCAACCAGTTTTGGCCAGTTCTTAACCGGAGTTCCGTCTCTGTTAAAAGCTAATAAGAGCGAGCGGCCAACCGGGTTAGTGTGATTGTTAGGCACCGGAATAACTATCTCAGCTTCGCTATCTTCGTCCATGTTGGCGGTTATCGGAGCCTGAACCGGAAAATCAGAGATCACACCAAAAGATAATAAGTTTTTATAATCAATAAAACGGTCAAGCTTGCCATTAGAGCTTAGCTCAAACAAGCCAAGCCTAATCTTCATGCCTTTATCGGTTAACTTAAATAAAGAGGTAGATGACAGCACTTCTAGGCCGCCGGATCTGCGGTTAATGTCAATAAGTGCCGGCGGGTTAAAGTTGCCCAAGCTTCTATAACCGTTTACGTTTTGGATATAATCCCACTTAAGTTTGATATTTTTACTTGAAAGATCAAAGGCTAGAATGTGGTTGGTATCGGTCTTTTTAAACAGATTAACGGTAGAGCCGCACGTAACCACCGCTTCAGGCAGGCCGTCGTCGTCAATGTCGGCTATCGACGGTGCGGTTAAAAACGGAGAACAGCTCCTTTGATAGTTCAGGGGGGCAGAAGATAGTGTCTTATACTGCTTTAACTTTTTGTCAAACTGAAAAACAAAGATTTTCTCAAAACCGTAACGCTGGCCGGTAGCCACAATCTCATCATAACCATCACCATTAACGTCAACTATGGCTGGGTTGTTGATTGAATCACCATCTATCAATCTTTGTACCAATAAAGGCTTTTTGTCGTTATATATCTCAACAGCCCCCCGGTCATGGTCCCAAATTAAGATCTCTTTTTCATCTTTGTTTAAAAAGCTGCCGATCACCGGAGTACTGTAGCGAGATTTTGTGGTATATGAATTAATGACCTGTCCCTTGTAGTTAAGGATGTAAACCTTTTTATCTTGTTGACTAACCAAAATTATCTCATCATAACCATCGCCATTAACATCAGCAACGGCTGGCAAACGGTAAAAAACACCTTTTGATAGTTTTTTCGGCCAGCCTTGCAGATAATCACCTTTTGGGTTAAAAACATGAATTTTACCATCGGCAGCGGCGATAATTATTTCGTTTCTACCATCATGGTTTAAGTCAGCGACTACCGGAGAGGTTCTGACTGGACTGTTAACATTTCGGGGAAATCCCGATAAAATGTCCCTGTCAACAGCAAAACCGGCCTGCCAAGATGAACTGACTCTGTCCTTATTATAAACAACTAATCTAAGCAAATAAGAACCTGTTTTAAGATTGGAAACATCGACCCAACCCAACGTCCGGTTAACTACCGGTTTCCGACCGGAATGCATCAAGCTAACCCCTTTAGTTGTCCATTTCGGATTGTCACTTTCGGCGGCGACCATGATCTTGTAATAATCAAAATTCTTGCCTGTGGCGGTGCCACCTACCACGAGAGGGTGTTGTTTAGACGGCGACAAAATAACAAAGGAGCTGGGCGAGTTAATCATGGCTGTCGGCGGCAAGTTATCCTTGGTAAAGGCCATTGATTTAGCCACGTCGAGAAGTCCGGCCCCAAATCGGCTATCAGGACCTGGTGCGCCCAAATCTTTAGCCCCGGACCTTAAAACTTGTCTAATTTCCAAGTTAGTCAGCGTCGGCTGGTTTAGCCATATCATCGCAGTGGCGGCCACTACTTCCGGAGCGGCAAACGACGTGCCATTGGCAAAGTAATAATCATTATTTACTATCCTGCCTGAATCGCATTTAGACCTGCCCAGACAGTACATATCCGTGCCAGAAGCCCTTAAAGACAGAATACTTTCACCTGGTGCTACTAAATCCATACCATAACCATGGTTGGAATAACTTGACAATTCGTTTTTGTAATTAGTTGAACCTACGCTGATAACTTTAGAATACGTCGCCGGCCAATAACCGGCTAAATCTTTGCCGGAGTTTCCGGCGGCAGCAACTAAAACTACACCCCGATAATCCGCATAATCAAGAACCTCGCGCATCACTGGAATGTCAGCAATCGGCGAGGTTGTGCCAAAACTCATGTTAATAATGTCAACCCCGGCACCGGCGGCATAAACAACTCCAGAAGCAATCATTTCAAGTGATGTCCAACCTTGCTTGCCAAAAATCTTAACCGGCATCAGTTTAATCTTTTTACCTCCAAACCACATCATGCCGGCCATGCCCTTGGTATTGCCGGTATGGGCAGCGATTATGCCAGCTATGAAAGTGCCATGACCAATCTTGTCCATTGGATCACGGTTGCCGTTAACAAAATTATACCCTGGTAAAATCAGAGGGCACTTTTGTTTATTGACCTGTTCCAAGCTACAGCCGCCAAGTTCTGGATGGGTGTAATCTATACCACTGTCAACTATGGCTATCTTTACTTTTTTCCTCATCGGCGACTTGATCAACCTATCCCAAGCCTTATCGGTTTTAATCACTTTTAAGTTCCATTGATAATCAAACGGCGGTTTGTAGTTTGGTACCCGATTACTTGTTTGGTCCGGATAACTGTCTAAAAAATAAGGGTCGTTTGGAATCAGGGTTGTTTTGAAAATGTAGTTAGGAGTTGCATACTCAACCTCACTGTTTTGATTGAGCTTACTCACTGCCAAGTTGACCGGGGTTTGTTGGCTAAACTTAAACTTGTAAATCTTATCAAAACCTGCGCTCGCAATATTAGTCTTGAAATCAAAATTGCTGGATTCTGCTAGGTTGGCGGTTTTAATCGCTTTGGCAACATAAGAAACCGACAGGTCAGCCAGCGTCCGCTTGAAGTTAGCAGAAAAAGCGTCCATATCCAGGTTGGTTAACTCAACCTCTTTGCCGACAGAAAAAGCTCGTTGGCTAAACGATGTTTTATAAGCTGACCTTAAGCTTAGTGGTTGTCTTAGTTTAACCAAAACCTCGCCTTCTACATAGCTTGGCACGACACCTTTGTCGTTCAGCGTTGGTCTGGTCTGGGAAGTTTGGGGTTTAGGCGAGCTTACTAAAATAGATCTTTTTTGGTTTTGGTTTAAAAAATTGGCGCCCACAATGGAGGCGACGCCAACTAAAAAAACAATCAGGGAAAACTTTACGTTTTGATAAAACAAGTTTTGGTCGGGTTTTAACTTAGACACACCCTCAATATAAAGGTTGTTTGGGTTTTTTGTCAAATATTACCAATCACAAGTTTAAGAATAAAAACTATTTTTAACCCTTCACTTAATTAAGATGTTATCTTAATATAGTATGGACTCTTTATCCAACCTAAATCAGCATCAACAGCAAGCGGTTAAGCACACCGACGGGCCGGCTTTGGTTTTGGCTGGGGCCGGTTCCGGCAAAACCCGATGTCTTATTCACCACGTAGCTTATCTTATTAACCAACTTCAAACCAAACCGGAATCAATCGTTTTGTTAACCTTTACCAATAAAGCCGCTAGCGAGATGAAGACAAGAGTCGATAAGCTTGTCGGCCAATCAACTCGGCTTGGCTTTAACGGCACTTTTCATAGCTTCGGCGCTTTAATTCTTCGGCGTTTTACTCCGTTTGCCGGCCGCAGCCGCGGCTTTGCCATCTACGACGACCAGGACAGCAAAAGCCTTTTAAGTCAAATAATTAAAGACATGACTTTAAGCCAAGTGGTCAAACCGGCCGAAGCTTATTATTACCTTAACCTTATTAAGCGGCGCTTAATTGAAAAAGGCGACTACGCCACCATCATTCCCAAAACCAAGTCCGTTATCGGCGATGTTGTCAGCCAATACGAAGAGCGGTTAAAACAAAGTAATGCTTTTGACTTTGGCGACCTTTTATATCAAACTTATTTCTTAATTAAGAGTCAACCCGATAAGCGCAGTCTCTTAGAAAAAGAATACGATCATTTTTTAGTCGATGAGTACCAAGATACCAACTACGTCCAGTACCAGCTTTTGAAGTTGTTGTCATCAAAGTCCAAAAACATCTTTGCCGTCGGCGATTTCTCCCAAGCGATTTATAAATTCAGAGGAGCTGACTATCAAAATATAAATCGATTAAAACAAGACTTTAAAAATTTGACGGTCTTTAAACTGCCGACCAACTATCGGTCGGTGGCTTCGATCATTAAAGCCGCCAGCTTCTTAATTAAGCACAACACCACCCATCCGACCTTAAGTTTAAAGCCGACCCGTCAAGGCCAAACGCCGTTAACCCTCATGCCAGCTTATGATGACGAGCATGAGGCTTTGCGGGTGGTTAGAGCTATTATAGAAACACTTGATTCCAACCAATCTTTGGGCGAGGTGGCGATTTTATAC
>JAJRVN010000058.1 GCA_024277325.1 Patescibacteria group bacterium
ATCGTCTTTGCTCCGGTTTGGCTTATTGTGCCAATTTTAATCAAACTGGATTCGCCCGGGCCGATTTTATACAGGCAAAAGCGCGTCGGCGCCAAAGGCAAGCCGTTCACCATCTTAAAGTTTAGATCCATGGTCGCCAATGCCGATGAGGTCATTAAAAATAACCCCGAGTTGTGGCAAAAATTTAAAGAATCCGACTGGAAATTGGCCAACGATCCGCGAATTACCAAGATCGGCCGGCGGTTAAGGCAGTTAACTTTGGACGAACTGCCGCAAATAATCAACGTTATCAAGGGAGATATGTCTTTGGTTGGTCCTCGAGCTTATCGAGCCGAGGAGATAGAATACCAAAAAAATAAGCATCCATATCTAATCAAATACATCGACAAGGCTATATCGGTCAAGCCCGGCTTAACCGGCCCATGGCAGACATCCGGCCGTAATGATGTGCCTTTTCCTGAAAGAGTCAAGCTGGACGCCGCATACGCTGATCGGCATTCCTTCTTGACCGATATTAAAATCTTGCTTAAAACCCCGCTGGCGATGATCTCCAGGTGGTAAACACCGCCTCATCACATTTAAGCCAAACCATAAACCAGTAAATCCAACCTCTTTCTTGGTTATTTGTTTTTAATATCGTATAATGTGAGGGTAAAGACAATTAAATTCAGGAGAAACTTATGAACTTAGACCTAAAAAAAGTCAAGGAAAAAAGCTTCATGGTCACCAAATCCTTTATCGCCTGGCCGAAAAAGCACAAAAAAATAACTTTGGCCATCATTTTGGCCGTCGTCGTCATCGGTATTCCGATCTACATCATCGCCCAAGCCGGCCTTCGGACATACCAAACCTTCAAAACCTTAAAACAAGCCGGCTACCAAGTTCAAGCCGCTCTTGTCAACCAAGATCTTGACGCTTTGGAAGCTTCTTTGTTGTCAAGTCAAAAGGCTATCAAAAACAGCCAAAAGGCCTTTGGGTTTTTTAGTCCGGCGAAAAAGCTGCCGGGCATCGGCAACTACATTACCGACGGACAAAAACTTTTAGCCGGAGCCGACAAACTGACCGAGTCGGGCCTAATCCTAACTCGGAGCCTGCTGCCCCACGCTGATCTCTTGGGCTTAAAAGGCAAGGGTAGTTTCAAAGGCGGCACCATCCAGGAAAGGCTAATCATCTTAACCGAAACCTTGGAAAAGCAAAAAGGTGACATCCGAAAGATGGCCGATACTTTTGACCAAGGCTATCAATTGATCAAGCAGGTCAAGGCTGATAATTACCCCGAAGAGTTTAAAGGGGTCAAGATCAGAAGCAGCTTGATCGAGGGACAAACTAAGCTAAGTCAAGCCAAGGAAGTGGTTGACAAACTGCCTGATATTGTCGGTATTTTGCCTTATTTATTGGGCAACAACCAGGAAATGAAGTATCTTGTCTTACTCCAAAACGACGCCGAGATCAGACCGACCGGCGGCTTTATTACCGCTTATGCCAATATCAAGCTAAAGAGAGCTTTAATCACCGGCAGCTTCAGTCAGGACATTTATGCTCTCGATAGGCAATTCAGAAGCCATATCCCGGCACCGATTCCAGTCAAGGAGTATTTGGTTAATATTCCCTATTGGCACCTGCGCGATATGAATCTGTCTCCTGATTTTAAAGTTTCGATGGAAACGTTTTACCCCAATTACATCAAAGTTGCCGAGCCTGCCGATGTCGTTATCGCCTTGGATACCCAATTTTTAACCAAGATTCTATCCATCATCGGAGATATTTCTTTGCCTGGCTACGGCACCTTTTCAGCCAAGCACGACAAAGACTGCAACTGCCCCCAAGCCATCTTTAAATTGGAACAGATAGTCGATACTCCAAGGTCAACCATCGTTAAGGGTAGAAAAAGCGTTCTCGGACCGCTTATGCGATCCATCATTGACAAAACCCTGTCAGCCTCCAAAGACAAGTGGCCGATCTTAATCCAGTCTTTCTATGATCTAGCCAATCAAAAACATATTTTGTTTTACTCGACCAACCAACAAGTTCAAAAAGTGGCTGAAGATCTTAACTTTGCCGGCCGAGTTCTACCAGCGCCGGAAACCAGCGATTACCTCTTGGTGGTTGATGCCAATATGGGCGGAGCCAAGTCTAATTTATACATCGAAGAGGAAGTCAACCAGGAATACAAAATGGAAAATGGCAAAATCATCAAAACCTTAAGCATAAGCTATAAAAATCCGCAAGCTTGGTCTAACTGCAATCTGGAAAAGGGCGGCTTATGCCTCAATGGAGAATACCGAGATTGGCTAAGAATTTATCTGCCCAGAGGCAGCAAACTAATCAAGGCCACCAACTCTCTAACCAAAGTTAAAACCTATGATGACTTGGATAAGACCGTCTTTGAGGCTTATATAAAATTAAGACCCCAAGGCTTCCATAAAATCAGCTTTACCTACGAACTGCCGTTGAAGTTGGAAAACTGGTCCGATTACCGCTTGATGCTGCAAAAACAACCGGGTAGTAAAAACTTTGTCTATAAGTTTAAGTTTCCTGACAAAACCAAAAAAATTATCTTAGAAAAAGACAGTCTGATTACATATGACTAAACAAAGTTCTAGCTTAGATTTGGAAGCCATCATTCTAAACAAGCGCCGCTTGCCAACCGGCGACGTAATCTTGACCTTACTCGATCGAAATTTGGGTAAAATTAACGCTTTAGCCAAAAAAGCCAGCTTGCCGACATCCCACCGCAGTGGTTATTTGGAGATCGGTTGGCACATTATCGCCGGCTGTTATAAAACCAAAGATGACGACTCTTTTTTCATCCTCGGCCGGGTTGAGGAAGCTGAATCTTTTTGGCACCTACTTATCAGCCTGGAACAAGCCGGTTGGTTTTTTAGAACCCTTGACCTGGTTAATAAAAACATAGGCTACAATCAGCCCCACCCACGCCTGTTTGACGACTTACTATCTTTACTTGAGGCCCTTGACATTTATTCATCTATCGAAGAAACCATCGACCCCAAAGCAATCCAGCTGACTTTCCATGCCTTTGAAGCTAAGCTACTAAACCACCTGGGTTACTGGCCCCAAGAAAAAATCTTGAGCCAAAAATGGCAAAAGGTCATTCAATTCTTGCTCCATAAAGAACCCTCGGATATCTTGGTTATGAGCATGAAGGGCAACCAGTCCAGGTTTTTAAACCAACTTCAATTATTTCTCGACCAACTCCACCAAAGCTTAATCGAATACAAGCCTATCTCGCCTAAGTTTTTTGAGATAAAAGATAATAACAAACATACTTTAAAATAAGGAGGTATGCATGAAAAATAAACAAACACCAATAGCAATCGCTGTCGGCCTTATCTTAGTTATCGGCCTGGTTCTGACCGTTTGGGCCAAGCGAAACCAAGCTGCCAAGCCCAAGGTCTTGCCGACTCTGGCCCCCAGCCCAACCCCGATACAAGCTCGGTCTATGCCCAAGTTCAAGCTGTCCTATACAAACCAGACCAACACCTTGAAATTCGAGCTTGAAACCGCTGATGATTTTTGGCAACAGTTCGCCAAAGTAACTTATGAGTTCATGTACACCTCGACAAAAGGCCCTCGTGGCTTGATCGGTGAATTCCGGCCCGATTTTCTTATTGATAAGATCTTTTTCGGTAGTGAATCCTCCGGCAAGAGAGTTTATGACACCGGCATAGAAACCGGCCAAATAACTTTTCATCTGGAAAAGGACAATGGCGAAAGCATCTCTATCGGGCCATTTGATGTCATCTTCGGCGGTTGGCTAAACCAAGACACCTGGCAAACAGATGCCATGACTTTAAAGCTTGAGAAAAAAACCAGGGCCAAGTTTATTGTCTACCAAAACAGTGGCGATCCCAACTTAAGCGACAATCCAAAAATGATCATCAGCTTTCAGCCGATTAATTTAAAATCATCGGCTAGCTTAAGCTTATCCGGCTTAAGCAATGTAACCAAGATCCAACACAGCCATGAAGCTGTTGCTTTTGCCAGTGATAACGGCACGGTTGAGTTTAGCTTAAACTCCGAAGGCGATTATCTCATCTACTAATCAAGCTTGATTTTTTAGATAAAAACCGACCTTTTTAGGCCGGTTTTTATTTTGCCCAAAGATAAAACCTACCCCTTGACTTTTTAATCAAAATGGTCTTAAATGGATACAAATGGTAAAAAATGGTAAAAAATGGAAACAAAGACATAAATGATTTTAGGCCAATACTCGGTATCGGCAGAGAGTAATGGCCGAGTTATGTTACCAAAGGCGGTCAGGCAATATTTTAAAGCTAAATCTTTAGTTTTAACTCGCGGTTATGATAACTGTCTATTGCTTATCGACTCCGATCAGTTCAAAAGCGTCATCAAGGAAATAACTTCGGAAAGTTTTCTCAATCCGGATAAGCGAGATACCGAGAGATTTCTTCTTGGCTCTGCTTTTGCGGTTAAGCTTGACAACCATGGCCGGCTGATCATCCCAGAACCATTAAGGCAGTATTCTCAAATTAAAAACAAAATTACCTTCGTCGGCTTGGTCAATCGAGTCGAGGTTTGGTCGGAAACTGTTTGGCTCAAACACCAAGAATACCTAACCAAGCACAGCCAAGAAATCGCCAAGCGTTTGTTAGAAGTTAAAAGCTCTTTAAAATGACAACCCATATACCGGTTTGCCTTAAGCAGGTAATCGAGTACCTCAAGGTTAAACCCGGCCATTGGTACATCGATGCTACCTTCGGTGGCGGAGGTTACAGCTTGGCCATCTTAAATGCCGGTGGTTATGTCATCGGCATTGATTGGGATAAACAAGCCATTATCGCCGGTAAGAAACGCCTGGAATCTGCCTGCCCTTCAGGCGTTTCTTACCATCTAATTCATTCAAATTACGCTAACATGCTAAGTATCATTAAAAAATATAAAATCAGCCAAGTCAGCGGGGTGGTCTTTGACCTGGGTTTTTCTTCTGATCAATTAACCGGCGGCCGAGGTTTCAGCTTTAACCAACTTGAAGAGCTTCTTGACCTGCGCTATGACCAAACCGCCGGCCGGCCGGCTTGGCAGCTGATCCCATCTCTCACAACCGAAGAATTAAGCCAAACTTTAATGGTTTACGGCCAAATAGGCAACAGCGACTTGATCGCTCAAGCCTTAAAGGCTAAAGCCGCTGAAACTCAATTAAAGGTTAGCCATGTGGTTGAGATAGCCAAGCGTTTTAATCCCAAATCCGGCCGAATCCACCCGGCGACGACTCTTTTTCAGGCCTTGCGCATATTAGTCAACCGCGAACTAGACAATTTAAAGGCCGGCTTGGCCGCCGCCGAAAGCGGACTGGCTGATGGCGGACGCCTAGTCGTTGTCAGCTTCCATTCCGGCGAAGATAGATTGGTTAAGCAGTTTTTCAAACAAAGCCAGCATTTAAAGCTAATTACCAAAAAAGCAGTCAAGCCAAGCCCTGATGAGCTTAAAAACAATCCCAAAAGCCGAAGCGCCAAGCTGCGGGTTGCCGAAAAAATTAATTTAAACAAAAAATGAGACAGTCTAAAAAATTTACCGAGAGCCGGCTGGTCTTGGTTTCCAGGATCATCATCGGCCAAACCGTCATAATCTTGGGTCTTTTCCTGGCCCGATTCATCTTGGCCAATTTAAATATAACTTCTTACCAAGAATTTGCCTTTAATTACCAGTACTTAAAAAACCTGCAATACTCAAATCAAACCTTAAACCATAAATTAAGTCTTTACTCAAATCTAAGTCAACTAAGCCAATGGGCTAAAAATAACCATTTCGTCAGCATTTCCAAGTACACCGTCTTAGCCGACCACACCAAAAACCGCTTAGCTGTCAAAGACTAAATAAGTTCAGATAAAGATGATCAAACAAAGAAGTCGGCTGGTCATCATTGTTTTCAGCCTCAGTTTATTCTTCTTCTGGTTCAGACTGGCTTATTGGCAAATTTGGCAAACCGAATTTTTAAAGACACTCTTTACCAAACAAAGCTTCCAAGTCCACAATTTGCCGGTGCCCCGAGGCAAGATCATCACTCAAGATAATTATGTTCTAGCCGGCAATCAGCCGGCCTGGCAAGCCGGCTTTAATCCCAAAAACTGCCCCGAGGCGACCGAAAAGATCATAAGTAAATACTATGAATATAAGAAAAACTCCTTGGCCAAAGCCTTGGTCAAGATTAACCAGGATAAGGTTGATAATTTATTTGCTTCCAGGTTTAACCAGGATAAACTCAAACAAGCTACCGACTCGGCTTGGTGGCAAACCAAAATCGACAACTTAATCACTCGGGCTAAAAGATCAAAAACCAAATGGATAGAACTCGAAATTGTCACCGACGATTACATCAACCTTCTGACTCCGGCCGAGCGCAACTGCTTGGTCAAAAGACCCACTTATTTAAGAACCTACACTGACAACCAAATTGACGGCTATTTCCTAGGCTTCGTTGGCAAAGATAGAGAAG
>JAJRVN010000059.1 GCA_024277325.1 Patescibacteria group bacterium
CGAAACGAAATTTTGCATAACGTTTCTGTATATGCGATGTTCCGCTACATCCTTATTTTACATCATAAATAGTTGTAGCAAAATATGGGAGAGCGAAGTGCAACGAGCGAACCGCATATACTGTGTTGTCCGACCCGAGCGACGTTAAGGGCGAGAGTGCAATGTGGCTTTAGCGTATTTTTCATTTTTGATAATTTTTATTCCTTATTTTTTCCAACATGCATTACCTCTATTTTCAAGGATAATGCACCAAAAACGATAATACTCCCCATAAAGATAAATGCATAATTAAGGCTCTGGTCAGCCACAAGACCAATAATAATTCCCATCAACGCAACATAAATCCCAGAAAACATACTAATAATTGAAAGTACAGTTGCTCGATTTTTACTTTCGATATGCCTATTTTTGTAATCAGCGAAGATTGGTTTTTGAAGATTCATTGAAGCATAAGCTAATATAAATAAAAGAATTGAGAAAATCGGATGATAAATAATTGCCATGAGAAAATAAAATATTCCTGGAAAAAGAACTGCGACCAAAATACCATTCTTTACACCAATATTTTTTTCGAGTAAGTAGGCATATTTACTAGCTAACACACCTAGAAATGAAGCAATAGAAAGGGCAATACCAAACCAAACTCCATTTACTTTTGCTTGTACAAAGTAAGGCTGATAAAATGTCATAAAATAATTAATAAATGGAGTAGCTAAAAGTGATAATAAGACAACTCTTTGCAAAGATGTATTTGTTTTTAGTAGTGTAAATCCGTCTTTGAAAAGTTTTATCGGGCTTTCTTCTTTATGTTTATAATCTGATTTTGGTTCATAAAGAAAAAAGCTGATGAATAATGCTATTCCAACGGCAAAAGCCGTCATCATGATGAGAAAAATAAAGCTATTAAGTTCTAAATCTTTCGCAATAATTCCTCCGACTAATGCTCCAATAATAATAGCTGATTGAGAAAAAGAACCATTTAGTCCAGATACTTTTTGCATGTCTTTTTCTTTCCCTTCTTTTTTCAGTGAGTCATACATCATAGCTTCGAAACATCCCGAAGAAAAAGCAAAACCAATCCCTGCAATCACAGCTACAAAAGCGAAAAGAAGATAGTTATCGGCAAATATATAAATCACCTCGCCAATGAGTTGTAAAAATAAAGCAATAATAATTGAAAATTTCCTTCCAATTTTATCAGCTAAAATACCTGTTGGAACTTCTGCAATTGCCATTACTCCAACAATAATTGCCCATAAAGAATTTATTTCTACAAAACTTAATCCTCGTGCTTGGTAATATAGTGTTGCAATGGAGTGGTAAAAATAAAGTGCCGCAAAAAATGTAATGGCATAAAGAACGATTATGTTATTCAATTTTATTTTCTTCATGTTCTTATTTGATCAATCCAAAAAAATTATCAAAAATATCCTTATTCTATTTTAAAAAATGAAAAATATGTCGGACAACGTTCCGGTATATACGATGTTACCGATTTCTTCACTTTATTTTACCAAATAAATCGGTAATATGGGCCAAAGGACGAGCTGAGTCCTGAGCCGTATATACCGTGTTATACGCCCCGGAGAGCGCAGCGCGGGCGACCAAAGAAAGCATTTGCCAAAGAGCCACCATTAACTACTGCTGTCATTATCGATTAACAAAAATTTTACATACTTTCCCAATATAGGTTTCTCAAAGGACTTCAAAATCTTTGTTATTTTTTTGCGTATTGATCCTTAGACTGAAAGATAGGCTGCGACACACTTGATAAAGATTTTAAAGCAGAATTGATTTTGGATTGCCAAAATTTTTCAAGTTCTAAATCAGGCTTCAAGCCGAATCCAATAGTTTTTCTACATCGTTTAGTTCCACAGTTACACTTCATTTTCCATTTTGTAGAACAAAAATACAGAGAATAATCAACTGTAAATTCATCTCCTTTTTTTGATGTCTCTTACAGCTATATCCGCATAGTGCCCACCAATAAAAAGCGGCATGATTGAAGGACGGCAACTGTGTCTAGGATAAATATTAGTGCTCGGCGCATACCAATTTCCAAACTCGTCTTCTACGGCAAATTCAATCAGCCTATCTTTCTGTTTTTTAGATAACCTCTTAAAGTCTTCTTTAGAGTATCGTATGTCTTTCTCGCCGAAAATAAAAACAATTGTGCCTTTGGGAACATCCTCATCGGCAAAACAATGATATCCTCCTGCTGATGATTGTAAAATTTTCGTCTTAATTAAATACATAACTATTTAAATGGTAGAAAAAATTATGTTCTTTGGTAATTTCGCTTAACATTCCCGCATATGCAAAGTCCCGACGGGTTATGCGGTTAATACCTGGATATTAGCATTATGGTTTTAAAAAGGCAAATGCCCTGGTTTAGATTAAACGAGTCGGGATTTGGGCGAACCCCGAGCCGAGGCCTGAGCCGCATACGCTGTGTTAAACGACCCGAGTGGAGCGTAGCGGAACGATAACGCAGCGTGGTGCGACCAACGGGAGCAAGTATCAAATAATTTTTGTCACTATTGCTCGATAATAAAAAATTTTTCTTCTGGTATTTTATAAATTGGCAATTTTTCTCCACGAGCCTCAAGATCCTGTAAATCTTTGTGTTTTTCTTCCGCGTAGTGAACAAAAGTTTTTATCTGGAGAATACCTAAACCTTCTCTCACTTTTGAACCAGTAGTACCAGTATGAAAATAGGTTGAAAGCGCACAAGCGCCAGCAGAAGATCCACTAACCACTTTTCCCTGAATTAGCTCACTAAAATTTTCAATTGGCTTGAGAGTTTCAATCAATTTATCGGTATTACCACCACGCATATATATCACATCAGCATTTTGTATTTGCTCTTTGAAAATTTTGAGTTCATCTTCTGCGCGAATAAACTCTAAAACTTTTGTGGGCGAAGCGGAAGAAAAACTTTCCTTATCCTGATTAAAAAGTCTATCCCAATCTTCTTTTTCTCTTGAGAAGTAAACACACAAGATTTTTACAGGATTGGAAAGTCCATTTGTCATCTCAAAGAAAAATTTTTTATTATCCTCGGATGGCCTGCTAGTTTCGCCGCCATGCAGAACGTATTTGGTCATAGATTAAAAATTATTTGATATTTCTGCTAATGTTTCAGTATATGAGAAGTTTACAAAAATTTCCCTTAAAAATCAAATGAATTTTTGTAAATTTGGGTGAAAGTCTGCAAGACTTGAACCTCATATACAGTGTTATGTGTCCCGATCTCCAAGCAGTATAATTTCTCACTGCGTGGAGAGAGAGTGCAACGTGGCTTTAGCGTATTTTTCAATAATTTTTTTATTTCAATTTTTTTGACCAAATCATTGGTATCATAGCTCCCTCGGGCTTTTCATAAAAAAGCTTAAAAAACTTATAATTTCTATGGATCAGACTAAACCCAAAACGTGCTGAAAGATAATAAAGCAACTTACTTGAGAAATATATAGCTGGTAATCCAACTACAAATATTTTAAACCAAATTCCGTACTCTTGATAAATAATAGCTATAATCATACCTATTACTAGTAAAGAAATTGGGAAGAAAATTTTTTGCTTACCAATGGAGGCTTGTCCTTTCAAAAATCCCCATAATAAAATTATGTCAGGAATAATCAATATAGAAAACCACTTGAATAAAAAGATTGATGCGATAGAGGTTGTGATTAACGATAACGGCTCCAATGCAAACATGATAAGTTTAATAGTCAAACTTTCCATACTTAACGACTCGCCAATTAACTCTCTAACTTTTTTGTTATCCACTTCTGTAAAAAATTTTCTGAAGCCTGCTGTGTCAATATATAGTAAAATTTCTCCAGCATCCTGTTTTTTTAGAATTTCGTTATATTGCTCTTTTGTGATTTCCATATGATTTGATTAAAAAATTATTGAAAAATATGTCGGACAACGTTTCAGTATATGCGATGTTTTGCGAAACGCAGTGTAGCAAAATATGGGAGAGCGAAGTGCAACGAGCGAACCGCATATACTGTGTTATACGCCCCGACGACCAACGGGAGGAGAGTGCAACGGGGCGCGACTGAAAGGAGCGAGTTCAAAAAATATTTTTCAATTAAATTCATTTTGATAGGCTTTTATTCAATATTATAAATTTGTTTTTTGTTTTGGATTTTGGGCAGAGGGGAATTAAAGGGGTGAATGCCCAAAATCCAAAACTCCTTATTGGCTTAATAATTAGCAAATTCTACCGCATTAATATTGTCAGTTTTTGCCTGTCCTCCAATAACTGGGTTAAGTGTTACTTCAAATTTAGAATATCTAGTGCGAATATAATCACCTTCTTCATATTCTCTCGTAGTAAAATCAAACAGGTCTTCAAAAACTTCATAACCTGAATTTACATTAAATGCTTTTATTTGGCTGTTCCAGTCATTTCCGAGGTTAAAAAATAATTTATAATTTCCGTCTTTTACATTCTTAATCGTGTAGGTGCTGTTTGCTTTAATATATACTGTAAAAATTGATTTGCTTACCGTCGTATTCACCAATTTAGCTATAGCGTCTAAATTTGTACCATTTTTTATTTGTAATTCGCCTAATCCGTTTAGATAATAAGATTTTTTTGAAAAAACAGTTCCATTTTGTAGTGAAATATAATCTTTAGGATCTTTTTGAGGAATTTCTGGAATGCTTTTTAATTCTGATTGATTACTAGGAATTACAGAAATAGGTGGTGGTATGGGTTTATTATTTTTTACATACAATCCAATAAAAAATAATAATGCAATAACGATCAGAATAAATAGTTTACGTTTGTCACGATTGTTATAGCCTACTACATATGTTTTGTTACGAGAAAAAAGATTTTTTAGTTTTTTGGTTTGTGATTTCAAAAAAGACGTAAAGTCATTTTTAGATTTATTTTTTTTAGCCTTTGCCGTGTCTTGGTGAATAGGTTGAGTATAGCTTGCTTTATTGATAGAGATTTTTTCACGCAAAACTCTAGTGCAATGCGGGCATACTGCATCGTTGGGATTAACTTCTTTTTTGCAAAATGGACAACTTTTAGACATAAATATAAATTAAAGCGATTGTTAGCATTATATACGCAAAATACTCTATAGGAATATAAAATAATTTAATTTCAGTTGCATAAGATACTCTGAGCCATCTGTCCCAAAAAAATATCAAAATTCCAAATAAAAATATTGTAAGTATCCAATAATTTTTAGAAAAAGATGTTAAAACTGAAGAAAGTATTGTGGCACCAATTAAACCGCCTACAAAAGGCGGGAGTAACGCAACTAACATAATCAAATAACCACCTAAAAATTGTATATTCATTATATCAATAATCCATTTTTTGTGAGTGCGTACTGATGTTGGAATAATAATTGGTATAAACATAATTTATTTAAATTAAATAATTTTCGGAGCGTAGCGGAGAAAACACCTTAATTTCCCCTCTATAAAAAATAAAAAAAATTATTCCATATTTTAAGCCTATCAAAATATCCTTATTATAAGAAAAATATTTTTTGAATTGCGTATAACTAGTGTTTATATAAACTATTATGTTATATTGATACCAAATATTGAATGTTATGTCAACTTTTGTTATATATGAACTTATGGATAAATTACTTCTAAAAACTGACAGGCTGCTTAAACTTCGTAATTACAGTTCAAAAACACGTGAGTCTTATCTTTCGTATATCAACCAGTATCTTGATTTTGTAAAAGAGGGCAATCTTAATCACAACCAAAAAACCGTTGAAGATTTTCTGCTTATCAAACAAAACAACAAACTATCTCCACAGACCATTAACTTGGCATTGAATGCTATAAAGTTTTTCTACTCGGAAGTTTTATTAAACGCAGAAAAAATCAATTTAAGGTTTGCTAAAAGGAATAAAAAATTGCCAATAATTTTGTCGCGAACAGAGATCAATAGGATTATTAAAGCGACTGATAATCCAAAATATAGATTGATGATTTCACTCGGATATGGCTGCGGATTAAGAATCAGTGAAGTGATAAATTTAAAAGTATCAGATTTAGATATTGATAACCTTGTCATACACATAAAAAATGCCAAAAACAAAAAAGATAGAATAACAGTCCTGCCGGAAAAATTACAAAATGACTTAAGAAACTTAATTGCCGGCAAGTCTGCAAAAGACTATCTTTTTAGCTCCAATCGCGGCGGCAAATTAACAACAGCCGCACTACAAAAAGTCTTTCGTAAAAGTTTAAAAAAAGCCAAAATCACCAAACCTGCCACCTTTCACTCATTACGCCACTCATTTGCCACACATTTGCTAGAAAATGGGGTTGACATCCGATATGTACAAAAACTGCTGGGACATAAAAATATCAGAACCACTCAGATCTATGCCCAAGTGATAAACCCACAGCTCAGAAACATCAAAAGCCCGCTTGAATAATAACTCCAGTGAGAAATATCAAGCCCGGCTTGATACCTAGCTTTGGTTTATGACGATCCCGGATCGTCATAAGAAAAAGTTGTGCTAAAATTATGTCATGGCTAACAGAGATGATGATTTTCAACCAGTTGAGTTTGCCAAAAAGTGGCAGAAAAAGTGGGAGAAAGAGGGTATTTATAAAACTCCGATCAAAGTTGATCCCAAGAAAAAGTTCTACTGCCTTGACATGTTCCCCTATCCTTCAGGAGTTGGTTTGCATGTCGGTCATGTTGAGGGTTATACGGCCACGGACATTTACTCCCGTTACATGAGAATGCGACGCTTCCAAGTCCTGCATCCAATCGGCTGGGATGCCTTTGGCCTGCCGGCTGAAAATTACGCCATTAAAACCGGCATCCATCCAAGGGAAACAACCGAAAAAGCGATTCAAACCTTCATCGAACAAATTAAATCTTTAGGTTTGTCATACGATTGGGGTCGAGAAATCGGCACCCATCGACCCGACTACTATAAATGGACCCAATGGTTTTTCTTGCTGCTTTACAAAAAGGGCCTGGCTTACAAAAAAACTGCCCCGGTCAATTGGTGCCCATCTTGCCAAACGGTGCTGGCCAATGAACAGGTTATTGACGGTAAGTGTGAAAGGTGTGATACCGAGGTCAGCCAAAAAGATATGGATCAGTGGTTTTTTAAAATCACTGATTACGCTGACCGTTTGCTTAAAGATTTAGATAAGATCGACTGGCCGGAAAGCACCAAAGAGGGACAAAGGAATTGGATAGGTAGGTCGGAAGGAGCGATCATTAAATTTTCAATTTTCAATTTTCAATTTTCAAACTCTAATGAAGAGGGTTATGTTGAGGTGTTTACGACGCGGCCGGATACGGTTTTTGGGGCAACCTATTTGGTGCTGGCTCCGGAACATCCGCTGGTTAACAAGATAACCACAGAAAAACACAAACCAGCGGTTGAGAAATACCAGCAAGCTGCCAAGAAAAAAACTGCCTTACAAAGAAGTGCTCTGGAGAAGGATAAAACCGGCGTTTTTACCGGGGCTTATGCTATAAATCCGGTTAATGGCAAAAAAATCCCCATCTGGATTGCCGATTATGTCATGATGACCTACGGCACCGGAGCAATTATGGCGGTGCCGGCCCATGATCAACGGGATTTGGAGTTTGCTTTAAAGTATGGACTAGAAATAATTGAAGTAGTTGCTCCAAAAGTGGCCAAATATATTGTGATTGAAAAGAGTTTGGAAGGCAATGTTGAAAGAATGTTAGCCAAATATGGGCAAGTGAGGATTATAAAGGAAGATAAAGATTGGGGCAAGTTTTTTGAAGTGAATGTAACCTATGATAAAGAAGGTGCACTTATCGAGTTTTTAAAGGCTAACTTATTAAAGGATTCAGAAGATGGCGGAGCTTGGTATGCCGATTCAGTGGGAACAACAAATAAAGTGGTGTTTAGGGGCAAGGTGTTTAATGTTTTACATAAACAAGATTTAGAGGACTTTAAAGAGTATGCTCGATCAACAGGTGTGCCAGAGGATCAGTTTGTTGAACCACAAGCATATGTTGAAGATGGGGTGAATATTAATTCCGATTTCTTAAACAGGATGGAAACACCTAAAACAAAAGAGATCATAATTCAATGGTTAGAAGATAAGAAAGTTGGCAAAAAACAAGCAGCTTACAAACTGCGAGATTGGCTGATCTCTCGCCAGCGTTACTGGGGAGCCCCAATCCCAATTATCTACTGTACTAAGTGCGGCAGTGAAGATAAACCTGCCATCGTCCCGGTGCCGGAAAAAGATTTACCGGTAAAACTGCCTGAAGATGTCGATTTTAAACCAACCGGCGAAAGTCCTCTGAAGTATTCCAAGAAGTTTCATAAGGTGACCTGCCCAGTATGCGGCGCTAGGGGCGAGGGTGTAGTGTGGCGGGAATCAGATACAATGGATACTTTTGTTGACTCATCTTGGTATTTTTTTAGATTCACTGATCCCAAAAACGACAAAGAGTTTGCTAGCAAGCAAGCCATAAAAACTTGGATGCCGGTGGATCTGTATGTCGGCGGGGCCGAGCATACGGTTTTACATCTTTTATATTCCCGCTTTTTTACCAAGGTTTTAAAAGATGCCGGTTATATTGATTTTGACGAGCCGTTTATGAAGTTAAGGCACCAAGGCTTAATCCTTGCCGAGGATGGCCGGAAGATGAGCAAACGCTGGGGCAATGTGATAAATCCGGATGACGAGATCAAAAAATTTGGAGCTGATACGGTTCGGATGTATGAAATGTTTATGGGGCCGCTAAAGGATGCCAAGCCTTGGAGTACGGCCGGCGAGCGGGGGGTTTATCGCTTCTTAAAGAAAGTCTGGCTTTTACACCAAAAAGTTACTGACCGAAAACCAGACCAGACAGAAGAAAGAATGATCCATAAACTAATTGCCTACACCAGCAAAGGTATTGAAACCTTAAGTATGAACACGGTCATCGCCCGATTTATGGAGTTTGTCAATCATTACTCCAAAGAAAAAGAAATACCTTTATCGGTATGGAAGCGATTCTTGCTAATTATGGCCCCGTTCGCACCTCATATTACCGAGGAGTTATGGAATCAAATTGGAGGAAAGTTTAGCATCCATCAACAAAAATGGCCCGATCATGATCCTAAAATGATAAAAGATGATCAGATTGAGATTGCGGTAGCATTTAATGATAAAACCCGAGGTACAATCACAATTGAAGCCGGATCCGATCAAGAAACCGTCTGGCAGATGATCCAACACCAAGCCAAATTTGCCAAATATATTACCTCTCAACCAAAAAAGATAATCTTTGTCAAGGATAGGATTATAAACATACTTATCTAAACATCATTGTCAAAACAGAGAACAATCTCTGTTCCGTCTGTTAGAATTAAACTATGAAACAGATAACCAAAAATGACAAACTTAAGCTCAAAGAATTAAACAAACTAGCGGATAAGTCATATTATCAATTGGTAAAAGCCGTTGTTGATATTAAGTTGGCTAAAATGGTAATTGATGCCCCACTTCATAGTGACCAGGAACAAGAACTTATGAAAACCGGCAGCCGGCAAGAGAATTTGTGGGGGATTAATTTATACCCGGATAAATATGGTACAGACGATTTTATCGAGTTTGACTCGATGATAAATTTAAGACCAAATCAAGGTAACTTCAGCCGTGGAATTGATAATCCTAAAATTCGCCAACAGATTAAAATTATTGTCAATAATTTGATAAAAAATGAATAAGCCAACTTCACTATTACCTTCGGTGGAAAATTGGCAAAGGCTGTCTTTTGACACTCAAATGGCTAATATAGGCACCGATGTCTTGCGAGCAATAAAATGGCGGCAGAAAAAAGATGAAAGATGGAAGGGCTTTTATTGGCAGGCGCTGGATTTACTTAATTTGACCAAGAGGATAAACACCAGCCAACCGGCAAGATTAAAAGAACTATGCCGCCTGTATGAAGTCTTGGTCGATTATTTCTCCGGAGAAAACACCTACAAATCAAGCGATAAGCTATGGCAAGGCTATTTTAATTTCTTTTTGGGCTTGGCGGTTAAAAACCGGCAAGTTTAGTCCAGATTGTTACAAGTCGGGTTTTCCAAGCCCGGCTTGTAAAATGGGCAGTAACTGGCGCAGAGCTTGACCCCGATGGGAAAGTTTATTTTTTTGGGCCGGGGTTAGTTGAGCCACAGTTTTGTTAAGGGAAGGAACGAACATAATCGGGTCATAACCAAAACCGTTCTGTCCCGTTGGTTCTTTGGCAATCATCCCTTCCATCCTACCGACAGTTTTGATCGTGGTTAAGGTTTGGGGATGATAAAAAACCATAACCGCAACAAAAGCAGCTTGGCGCTGATCAGACGGGACATCCTTTAGGGCAGTCAGAACCTTGTTTATCCTTTCTTCGTCATCCCTACCCCAACGGGCTGAGTAGATGCCGGGTTTGCCATCTAGGGCATCTATGACCAAACCAGAATCATCAGCGATGGTAGGTAAACCCGATTGATCGGCAAAAGCTTTGGCTTTAAGATAAGCGTTGTCAAAAAAAGTCGAGCCGGTTTCGTCAACTTCAAGATCCATACCAAGATCTCTTGGGGTAATCAGTTTTATCCTTTTATCAAAGCCCTCTTCTTTTACGATTTGAGCCATTTCATTAAGCTTGCCGGCATTATTGGTAGCCAAAAGGATCTTAATCATGATGTTTGGTTTTAAATAGATAATAAGCGGCGATGGAGATGCCGTCAACGATCTCGCCTTCATCTATCATCTTATTTAGTTTAGCAAAAGAAACCTTTTTGATTGACAAAAACTCATCCGGTTCGGGATCATCGCCGACAAAACTTAAATCTTGAGCAAGAAAAATATGAGCCTGCTGGTTTAACAAACCGGAAGCCGGATAAATTTGCCCCAGCTTCAACCATCTCTTGGCTAAGTAACCGGTTTCTTCCCTTAATTCGGTCTTGGCCATTTCCAAGCTTGGTTTACCTTGAACCGACCCCATGGGGAACTCCCAAACCACTCTCTCAACCGCCGGCCGGAACTGGCCGACTAATAAAGTTTCGCCTGATTCTAATTTAGGAATGACAACCGCAAAGTCAGAACTTCGTTTAACCACCCAAAAATAGCCTCTGTTGCCGTTGGGGTTAATGGTCTGGTACTTATACAGGTCCAAGAATTTGTCTTCAACAATCTTTTCTCTTTTGACAATCTGCCAATCATCAAGTTTCGGCCGTCTCATCATGTTGTTAAAAACTTATAGCTAAATTCTAAGCCCTTTTTAATCAAATCGATCCTAAAGTTTTCATCAACCCCATGCATATGGCAGTCCTGGTTAGCCAAACCGACCGAAACCGTATCGATGCCAAACAACTGTTTCATGGTAGCGATAAAAGGAATAGCTCCGCCGACATAATGATACGAAATCGGCGGCTGGTAAATAGCTTCTAGGATAGCTTTGGCTTTAGCAAAAACAGGCTTATTGGTATCTAGTTTAACCGCTTCATGAAAGCCTTCTGCCTCAAGCTTGTAATCGACATAACTTGGCGTCTTGCTCTTGGCAAATTCAGCAAACAGCTGGTAAACCTGCTTGGCTTTTTGATTAGGAACAGTCCGAAAATTAAACTTGGCTTGAGCTTGGTGGGCGACGATATTGGCATAGCCTGAATCTATATAGCCGCCTTTGATGCCGGTTACCTGAATAGTCGGGTAAAGGCCGGTGGCGGTATAAAAATCAAGATTGTCAGCTAGCTTCAAGCTTTTAAAACCAACTTCTTTGGTTGGATCGCCAGACAGTTGAAGCAGAGCTTGGTTGTTTTTGGTTTGCTCTTGGTTAACCGGTTCAACATCATTATAAAAACCCTTTATTAAAACCCTGTTTTGATCATCAAACAGCTGATGAATAAACTTGGCCATTTCATGGATGGCGTTTGGCACCGCCCCGCCAAAGATACCCGAATGAACATCGGTCTTGGCTACCTGGTAAGCCAAGGTGGCGTTGAAACCGCCCCTAAACGAGGCCTCTATTGTCGGCTTATCGCCAACCAGCTCGCCATCAGAAATAAGAACATAATCAGCTTTTATTAGCTTTTGGTTTTCTTGAATCAGCTGGGCCAAGGCTTCAACCCCGCCGGTCTCTTCATTGCCCTCGATTAAGAACTTAAGATTATATTTTAACTTTTTGTCTTTGATGGCTTGAAAGGCACTAACTATATGGATTAAAACCTGGCCTTTGTTATCCATAACTCCCCGGCCAAAAAAACGGCCTTGCTTTTGGGTTAGAGCAAACGGCTCATATCCCCAATCAGATTTACTGGCTGGTTGGACATCATAATGACCATAAATGAGAAGGGTTGAATAACTTGGGTCAACCTGGTAACTAGCCAAAACCACCGGGTTAAGATCCGGATGGTTTAAAAGCTTGACTTGAAAGTCAAATTGCCCAAACAAGTCAACCAAAAAGCCGGCGGTTTTGGCCATTTGGCCTTTATACTTAGAGTCAGTTGAAACACTGGCAAAAGCCAAAAATTGTCTCAGATAGTTGGTATAGACATCAAACAAGCCGGTCATGGATTCATTATATATCAACCTCAACCAGCCGAATGTTTTTATCCACTCCGCAGGTTGCCTGGTTTTAATCAGCTGATAGCCAGAAATAACTGGTTTTATCTTCGTAAGAGTGGTCAATCACTTGCCAATCTTTGCCGTGCCGGCTGGCTAAAAGACTGATAATGATCAAGCATTCGCCACAGTCGGTGTAGTCCGAACTCAGTTGGGATAGGTTGGGATGGTCGTTTGTCTGAAGCAACTTTAAGGTTTTATCATCATTGGCCAAACTGACTTCTCGATCCAAATAATGGGCAAAATCAACCGAGGCAACAACCAAAATTCCCGGCTTGTCTATAAAATGGCTTAATGCCGTCAATTTATCAATTTTTGTGTGCCGACGGAAAATAAAAGCGGATATGTTGGCCTGGGGATAAAGCGGCTTTAGCCAGTCAACTAAAAGAGAAACAGCGTATTCGTTTTTGACAAAATCTTTATCAATCGCCAGGTTAAAGCCGGACATTGGTGCTGGTCTATCGGAAATGATATCGGCGCCAATATCCTTATGGTTTGGGGCTAAGATAATGATCCGGCTTACCACAGCCGGTGCCTTGGCTTTGATTAAGTTTAAGTTTTTAAACTGCCATTTAGGATTATGAGGTAAAACAAACAAGCCGGTTGCTGTTGGTTTGGGGTTAGTTGGAACCGTTGATGACCGCCAAACCAATCTAAAAGAAAACAACAAAACTAAAATTATGAAGGATAGCCACAAATGCTTGGCCATAAGCAAATCAATGTATGACTAGATTGGTGTAAGTTTTATTCGTTACAAACCGATCCGGAGTATAAAGCAATATTGGCAAAAAGCGGTATTCGCCTTTAGTGGCAGCGTATGTTGATATGATTATCGGCTGATTGATCACTTTTTCGGTTAAGGTAAACTCTAAAACCTGATCTTGATGCTTGCTTAACCAATAACCTAGATCTTGCGATTGGTAACTATTATAATTTCGAGGCGGTTCAAAATACCTTAAACCGGAGGGTAAAACCACTTTTAAGATAAGCCTTTCTCTTGTATCAGAAGTAAATTTAGGAGTAATTATCAACTTAACCTTATCACCCTGCTTTGGCCTGTTATTCTCCAGTTTGACTTGAAGGCCAAGTCCTGGTTTGGTTTGGGCATCAGAAACCACTCTGTTTTGATACAAGGCTAAAAGGCCGACTTGGCCTTGGTTGGGCTTGATGAAAAAGTTATCAAAATATTCCGGATACAAATTAAATGACAAGGTTGAATCGGCCGGCGGCTTAAACTCGGCCAACTTCACCTGGCCTTGGGGATTATACTCAAATTGGCTGGCTTGGGGGACTAAGTTGTCAAAGACGGCTTTAATCATCAAGGCTTGGTCTAGTGTTAATGGATTCTGGACAGCCATATTATTAGAGAGCCAGTAATAAATATCATTGGCTAGATCAAATCGGCCAATCCGGGCTGCCAAAATCATAGCCAACCCATTAAGTTGTTTGTTATATTCTTTATTTTTATCCAAATCCAGCCACCTGTAATCTGCTTTAGTTTTAAGCTTGGCCGCCTTTAATTGGTTCACCAGCCGGCTGCCTAAGCTATAATCACCCAAGCTGCTGGCCGCCAGAGCCAAATATATTTGGCCGGCGTGGCTGTTAATTTGCTTATCCAGTTGGTACACCAAGTTCAAAACCGGCTGGCCGGCTTCAGCTAAGCCCCAAAGCGCCAAGCTGGTTGGCTCTACCTGTTTGTTATCCGATATGTATCTGTAGAAACTATTAATTATATCGCCAAGGTTGTAATCACCTAAGTTAGCCGCTAAAATCTTCGCCGTTAATTCCGGCTGGCCGGAATCTTGGGGCAAAGCGCCAAAAAGGCGGTTATTCAAATCATAATATGAATAAAGATTAAAACTGGGCACAAAATCAGAATCTTGGTCAAAATAATCCGATAATAACTTGGCACTTAAGTTACGGGCCATCTTAACTTCTAAGCGCTGATTAAACCCAACTCGGCAGCCCCCAGCCAAACATTTAAGTTTGTTGTAATAATCGCCTTTTCCTTGATCGATGATCTTTAAGTCAACCTTTGTCCCTGCTTCCGGTTTGATTATGTCTTTTAAATACGCTTTATCTTTAATCCTAACAAACTTAACCGCCGTCTTGGTTACAACAGCCGGCTTGATCTCAAGATAATCCTTAATACCGTCTTGGTAACCATTTAGATCGGCCGACAAAATAAATTCATGCCTGCCAACTTGTTCTAGTCTTGGCAAATCAAACTCAACCGTTTGATTAAGCTTAGCCGGTTTTTCAGCTTGGTAATTTAAACCATCAATCTTTAATTTGTAAACAACTTCTTGGTTAGTTGATTGGTTTTGGCCGGTGGAGCCAACCGTTAAAACCGGTTGGTCACCAACGATATATGTTTTGGGACTGATCAGGCGAACAACTAACGGCCGGCCTGAAGTTAAAAAAATTGTCTGGTTACCGGCCTCTAAGTTTTGATTAACCGAGAGAACCGTCACCCGCCAAGTGGTTATATCATCCGGCAATTTGAACTCAACCGCGGCTCGGCCCTTATTATCGGTAGCAACTTCATCAAAAAAAGCTGTATTTTGAAAATTTTCCCTAACGCCGCCACCGCCACCGCCTTCGGCACCACCTGGCCGAACCAGTAAAAAAGATAAGCCTTGATCCAACATGCCTTCTGATACGTGTTGATAAAGCTGGTTGAAAAAACTGTCCCCATCCCAATACCAACGCGACATCCTAACTATAGCTTCATCAATAACGCTGACCAAGACTCTACTTGGTTTTTGGCTTGGCGAGGTAACTTTTATGTTTAATTTGACCTTGTCACCAGGTTGATAACTGTCTTTGTCTGGTTTGACTTCTATCTGCGCCTGCTTGGTTTTCGCGTCAAAAGTAATTACATTCGAATAGTTGTCACTGCTTATAAGATAACCATCTGTAGAAAACCAGATCGCCTTGATGTAAACATTGGGAATAAATTCCGGTTTAAACATCGTTTGGTATTGATTATCATCTGAGACCTGATTAGCCAAAACTCGGCCAAGTTGAGTTAGTACAAACAAGCTCCGGCCATGATTAAGCGGCTGACTATCATATGTCAAGTTAACCTGAATCGGTTGATTTAATTGGTAATCGTCCTTATCTATTTTTAAAACCAGCCTTTTTGGCATATAAGGGTCGTAGGTATAAACCGAAATAAGCAGTTCTGATTGCCGGCCGCTGTCATCGATTGCCATCAAGGTAACAATATAATTTGAATCTGCCTCAGTTTCAAAGCTATAGCTTAACCGACCAGTATCATCGGTAGTTAATTCTTCCTCTTTTACTGTTTGGCGCCTTTCTATGTATTTGTAGATCGGCACAACCTGTTTTTTATACGGATCGTATCTTTGGCCGGTGACTTGGCGGTCATACCATTTCTTCTCCACTTTTAGCTGGATCTTTAAGCTTGGCCAAGGATTATCTTGCCAAGCCGACCACGGATTATTATCTAACTTACTCTCATCAACTCTATACCAAAAAGCTTCAATCGTCGCTTGATTGTCTTTATACTCACTTTTACCATGGCCAAAAGCTTGGCTAGCATAAACCAAAACCTCACTCCTTGCCGAAACATCAGCAGCTGAATCAAGTTTGATCCGGCCATCCAAGGAATAAATATACGTCATTGAGCTATACATTTGAACGCCGGATGTATCCATAGTTATCTTGGCTTGGCCGGTGGCGTCAGTAGTTACGCTCTTTTTAACTCGATTGCTATCGATTAAGTCAACCTTGATTGAGCCTATCGGCGTGCCATCACTTAAGTAAGTAGAGATAGTAAAATCAATTTTATCCCCTTTTATAACAGCTCTTTTGGCCGGCTTGATTTGTAGATACATGTCTTGCTTGGTGAAAGGGCGAACATCTACATAATCATTGGATAAAATTGGGCTGTCTGCATCTGTGGCAACTAAAACATAATAATCGCCCGGCGGCAGTTTCTGCCAGTCAAAACTGCCTTTAAAGGTATGATCAGGCGACAGCTTTATCTCCTGTTGAAAGATTATATGGTTGTTTTGGCTTAATTCTTTTAAGTTCTCTCTGTAAGAAAAAGTATCTGACAGGCTGATCAGGACCGAATCGGCTTTTTGATCGTCCCTTGGCTTCACCAAGCCCCAAAAAGAAAGCTTGTCATCTGGTTGATAAAGACGCCTATCCACATAGATGTATGACCAATATTGGTCCTGCCGTTGGCTGTAATAAGCATAGCTGCTGGTTGTATAAGTGCCGATCCTGCTTCCTACGCCGATGTATGTTTTGCCGTTGTATACAAAATCAAAAACATAAGATGCACTATCCTCATAATCAGCTGGCGACTTAATTTTCAAGAAGCCTTTGGCATCCGAGGTCCCTAGATCTTTCTGATTAAACTTAACTTGAACCCCTTTAACCGGCTGGCCGGTAGCCAGGTCATTAAACCAAAACAAGGACTCTCGGGTACCCAGCCAAAAATACCAAGACAGGTTAGCTGAAGCCATTAAAAACTTAGTCTGAAGATCTCCTTGGCTGGCGGTAACTAAATAATAACCTTCACCAAAAGCTTGGGGCAAGCGCAGATAATCAGCATCATCCAAGGTAACCTCCAAATTAAACGCCGGCTGCCTATTTATTGAACAATTTGTATCATTGGTTGTGGTAGCGGTTAAGCAGTTTTTAAACTCTGATAAGCTCAACTCAACCACCGTTAATTTAATCTGCTGACCCTTAAATCCATCACCATTGTAAATCTTTATAATCGCCGGCTGGGATGGTTTTGTGTAAGTAACTCTATCTGTTGGCAAAAAGAATCTGCTTCCGGAAAGCTTGGGTACAGTCGTAAAAGAAAAAGTGTAATCTTTATCAAGTCGGTCTGAACCATCCTGTAAGGCCAGGCCTTTCTTAACCGTAACCGTATATTTAGTTTCTGGTTTTAAACCGTTCTTGGCAACAAAAACGGCTTTGCTAAAATACTTCTCCCACCTGCCTTCTAAGTTTGGCTTTATGGCAAAGTACTTTGGTTGGAGGTTAAAATCACCCTGGTTAAAATAAATCTCGATTGACGAATAGGTTCGTACTCCGGCGGATGCATCCCTTGGGTAAGAGCCAACCACCTTGAGCGGACCCTTGACTTGAAAGGCCCAAGAAGTTAAGTGCGATTCAGCTGGCCCCGGCCCGCCGACTGCCAAGTTAAATCTGTATATTTGGCCTTCATCAAGTGGTGTTTTGGGGGTGATCTCAAACTTTTTGCCCTTAGGTTTGATATCTACGTCGATTTTTGGAGTTATAGTCAGGTTTTGCTGTATCTGATCAACCTTAAGTTTGGTATCTGTCAAGGCGGTCAAGATAAATGATGTTCTTGGGTCAACTCCGTTTGTATCCTGCTTAACAGCGGCCAATTGGAAATTTTGGTCTAAAGCCGAATAATTTTTTACTCTGTTTGGATCAACTTTTAAACTGATCGACCGCCACAGGTCGGTAACAAAACCAAAGTACAAGAATACAGCTATGAAGACTGTCAAAATAAAGGCCAAAACGACCGCTAATTTTCTCGGTTTAAGATTAAGGCGAAAAAACATCTTGATAATTTAATATATCATAAATTCAACTAATCATTATCCGACAAACCGGTAAATTCAGTTGTTTTTCAGGTTATTATGGTATTAGAGCCTATGAAGATTTTAATCGTTGAAGATGAGGCCAAGCTGGCCAGGACCTTAAAACAAGGCTTGGAACAGGCTGGTTTTGTGGTTGATACCGCCGATAACGGCGCTGACGGCTTCGACCTGGCCTCAGAAGGAAGCTATGACGTTATCGTCCTTGATTGGATGTTGCCGGAAATGGACGGTTTAACCGTTTGCCGGAATCTGCGCCGGCAAGAAAATCTAAATACGCCTATCTTGATGCTGACCGCCAAAAACCAGGTGGACGACAAAACCGAAGGCTTGGACAACGGCGCTGATGACTATTTAAGCAAGCCGTTTGCTTTCAGCGAACTGGTAGCCAGAATCAAAGCCTTGGCCAGGCGCAAAGACAAACCTTTAAGCACTATCTTAAAAACCGACGGCTTAATGATAAATCCTCAAACTATGGAAGCCAGCCGTTATGGCCAACGGATAAACTTAACTAAAAAAGAGCTGGCTCTGCTTGAGTATTTAGTTAAGCACAAAGGCCAGATCGTTACTAAAGAGCAAATCATTACTCACGTCTGGCCACATGACACCGACATCTTGCCTAACACCGTTGAGGCCTACATCGGTTTTTTAAGAAAAAAGATAGACAAGCCTTTTCCCAATCAAATTAAGCTAATCGAGACCGTTAGAGGTTTTGGTTATAAAATTAAGCATGTTTAAAACCGCCCGTATCAAGCTGACCTTATGGTATGTCACCATTATTATGGCTGTCAGCTTGTTTTTCTCCAGCTTGGTTTACTTTATCAGTCTTAGAGAACTAAATCGCCACTTCCGACAATTGGAAATGAGAACTCGCCACCAAAGTCTGCAGATGATGACACCATTTAACGAAGAGGCTATCCAAGACGAGTTGGCAGAAGCTAGAAAACGACTGATTATCTTTTTGGCCAATATCAACGGCTTAATCTTGTTTATCTCATCTGTCAGCGGCTATTTTCTGGCCGGTAAAACCTTGGAACCGATCGCTAAAAGTTTAGACGAGCAAAAGATGTTTATCGCCAGCGCCTCACACGAACTAAAAACCCCATTAACGGTAATAAAGACCAATCTTGAGGTTGGTTTGAATAATCAACGATTAAACAAGGAGGCTAAAGAAATTTTAATGGACAACCTTGAGGAAATCGACCGTCTAAACCGATTGATCAACAAGCTCCTAAGTTTGTCTTCATTGTCCATTAAATCTCAGTTAAAACTTGAAAACATCAAGCTTAAGATATTAATCGCCGATGTCTATCATCAACTCCAACCCTTAATCAAGCAAAAGCAAATAAAAACTAAGCTGGAGCTTAAAAATGTAACAGCCTTGGTTGACTATCAAAAAATTAAAACTTTGATCACCATTCTGGTTGATAATGCCATTAAATACACGCCTAGACATGGCCGAATCATAATCAGGTTAGCCTCAACTAAAAATCAAGCCCTAATTACCATCGAAAACACCGGTGAAGGCTTTAGTAAAAAAGAGTACAAGAACATCTTTAAGCCTTTCTACAAAGTTAACAAATCCCGATCTAAAGCTAAGGATAATGGCTTTGGCTTGGGACTGGCCATCGCCAACCACATCGTTACGGCTCATAAAGGTTATATTAAAGTTTCTAGTCAGCTAGGAAAAGAAACCAGCTTTATCATCCAACTGCCTTTAAATCCGGCAACACCCACTAATACTATTAAATAATAATTAAGTTTTATATTTTTCAGCTTACTTTCAGCTTCTTGATTTAATCTAAACCTAGATTAATAAATTAATTAAACAGAAAGGGGGTGAGTCAGATGAAAAAACAAACAGTAGCTACCGCCCTAGCCATTTTGGCCGCAACAGGTTTTGTTGTCGCCAACAACCAACCGGCCAGTGCTTTTGGCTTTAAAAACCAAGACCAATCAGCCAATGCGCCATTTACCTCTCTGATTGATCAAATAAGCCAAAAGTTCAACCTTGACAAAAACCAGGTCAATCAAGTAGTCGATCAGTTTAGGCAAGAAAGGCGGGCTCAAAGACAAAGCCAAAGGCAACAGCAAATGACAGCCGGCTTGGATAAGGCTGTTCAGGATGGCGTCATAAGCCAATCCCAACGACAAGCCATCCTGGAACAGTTTAACAAATACATGGGCACCGGACAACCTCGTGAGCATATGGACGAGATGCATGACTGGATGGAGTCTCAAAACCTCGATCCCGTTAAGCTAAGGTCTTATATCGGCGGCTTGGGCGCTAACGGCCATCACGGCATGGGCATGGGTAGACATATGGATGTTGACGATTAATAAAATAACAAGCCCATTTTAGTCTTAAAACTCCCGAAGCTACTTAGCTTCGGGAGTTTTATTTTGTGTCAACCCCCGGGGTTGCCCCTCTAGGCAACCCCGGGGGTTGACAAAAGCGTCATCATTTGAGTTAATTCCTATAGTAATGCGTTTATACCACCAACCGGCCGGCGGTTAGAACCGGCTTACCATCAACCAAAACCTGATAGTTAGGATATCTCATATCCTTGACTATATCCCAGTGGATAGCCGATGTGTTGGTGCCGCCGCCGCGCTTTTCTGAATAGGCCCGGCCCAGGGCCATATGGATAGTGCCGCCGATCTTTTCATCAAACAAAGTATTTTTCATGGCTTGTTTAATATTGTAATTGGCGCCAAAAGCAAACTCACCGATATATCTTGCCCCTTTGTCGGTCTCTAAAATCCTTTCAAGTTCTTTCTGGCCTCTTTTGGCCTTGGCCTTAATCACTCGGCCGGCTTTAAACTCAAGGTAAATACCTTCAACTTCATTGCCCATGTAAACAGTTGGCATATCAAAGTATATATGACCCTCGACCGTCTTTTCCAGGGGGGCTAGAAAAACCTCGCCATCGGGGATGTTGGCCGTACCGTAAGCGGCCTGGGCCAGCCGGCCTTTTATCGAAAAACTCAAATTAGTATCCTTGGCCTTAATCCGAACTTGTTCACCTTGGTCTAGAACTCTCTCGAGTTTGGTCAAATCGTTTTTCATCTTTTGATAATCCACCAAACAAGCCCTGTAGTAAAACTCAAGCAGTTGGTCAAATGACATGCCGGCCTCCTGGGCCATCGCCGGCGTCGGATAATAGGTTAAAACCCACCGGTTGCTATCGATCATCTTGTCAAAGATAGGCCGCATCAGTTTTTGGCGATTGGCTATCTTCTGAGTCGAAATATTAACCAACTCCTTCGTGTTATCCAGAGTCACGATTCTGACAAAAGCATCGGCCCAATCAATCTTGGCCTCCAAGATCTGTGTTGGCACATGGTTCAACTGCCAGTCATTAGCTAGGTTATAAAATTGATAAGCGAAGCCGTTCATGAAAGACCGATTGATATGCAAATCTATTTGAGTATCAATCAAAGGATAAGCACCCAGCTTCAAAGCTTGCGTATAAACCGCTTTGACCAAACCAAAAGCAGCCGAGTCGGAAGTCGTAATCAACAACCTTTCCTTAGGTTTTAATCTGAGGGAGTGGTTTAAAAAAACCTTGGCCAACTGCTGGTCTAACGGATGAGTTAACATTATCTTAAAGTTTAATCTTTTTAAATAAGGGCAGGTGACTGTCATTTAATCGTCGGCCCAGTTTTAAGTCTAGCTTAACCGGCTGATATTTATCAACTCCAACCGTTGGCTTCAACTCTGGTTTGTCAAAAATGGCAAGCAGCAGCCGGCTGGTATCCGGCAAAAAGAGGCTTAATAAAACCGCCAAATTACGGACGATATAAAGGCTGTTAAAGATGGCTTGTTGGCTTTTGGCCGGATTGGTCTTTAAACTTAACCAAGGTTCGGTTTGGTTTAAATACTTATTACCAAATCTGGCATAATCAAAAACCGCCTCAAATGACCGACCCAACTCAACCTTGGCCAGCAACTTGTCCACTTTTTCAAATGCAAACCGGGTTTGGCTTTCAACCTTATCATCAATAATCCGGTTGGCCCCATCTATCTTGGCTGACAGATTGCGATTATAAAAAACCACCGACCTTTGGACAAAGTTGCCTAAGCTATCAACTAGATCAGCATTAACCAAGTCTTCAAACTGCCGCCATTGCCAGTTGGCCTGCTTGTGTTCCGGCAAGATCGACAAAAGATAAAACCTGACCACGTCAGCGCCATACTCATTGGCCACTTGGAGCGAGTCGATAATTACCTGGCGGCTTTTGGAAAACTTTTTGCCTTCCAGATTAAGGTATTTGTTGACTACCGGCTGGTCCGGTAAGTGGTAACCTTGGTCCTGGCCGATCAGCTGACCCGGCCAAAAGAGCGTATGGAAGGCCAGGTTGTCTTGGCCCATAAAGTAATAATGGTAAACATTCTCATCAAACCAAAACCGGCGCCAGCTGCGGCTGTCTTTTTGTCGGCTGGCCCACTCAATAGCGGCCGAGACATAACCAATAACGGCATCAAACCAGACATAAAAGCGTTTAGACTCGGCATCTTTGACAAGCATATCTTTGGCTATGTCTTTGACCGGCAAAGGCACGCCCCAATCAAGATCTCTGGTAATCGGCCGAGGCTTGATGCCTTCTTTTAACCAGCCTACGGTTTCTTTTTTGACCCAGCTTCGCCAGCTTTTTGATTTTTTATTAACATAAGCCTGAATTAGCGGAGCCAATTTAGCTAAGTCAAGATAGTAATGCTCGGTTGGCTTAAGAGTTACCGGCCGGCCGGTAAGCTTGCTTTTAGGCTTGATTAACTCGCCAAAATCCAGAACCCGGCCGCAAACCTCACACTGGTCGGCCCTTTGGTCTTTAGCGTGGCAATAAGGACACTCACCTTCAACGTAGCGATCCGGCAAAAAGCGCTTATCTCCCAAAGAATAATACTGCTTGCTGGTTTTTTTAATGATATAGCCGTTTTTTAACAAGTTAAGAAAAAACTGTTGAGTCACCCGATAATGGTTGGTGGTTGTGGTTGAGGTAAACAAGTCATAACTAATCTCATAAGTTTTAATCAACTCGTGAATTCTGGGAGTATATTCCTTGATTAAATCCTGGGGGCTGATGTCTCTTTTGTCGGCCTCAACCGTTATCGGCGTCCCGTGGCAATCGGTGCCGGACACCATCAAGACCTGAGCTCCCTTAAGCCGATGCCATCGGGCGATGACGTCACAGTGAATAAAATAGCCGGCCAGGTGGCCGACATGGAGATCGCCATTAACATAAGGCCAAGCCACGCCGATAAAGATTTTCTTAGTCATGGATACATTATATAAGACAGTGGGGACGGGCTAAAGCAATTTACTTGATTTTAAAACTTGACACCGCGGTTTTTAACCTCTTTTTGACCATTTGCCAATCAACCGGCTTTATCATTCTTGGCATGGGCTGGCCTTTAGCCTCATCAAAAAAACTTAAGGACTTGAGAATATGAACCTTATTAAAATGTATTCCTTTATACTTTTGGTCCAAGGCAGAAAACAGATCGATTAAAGACATTTTTGATAACAAAAAATACAAATCAACAAAATCCTTCTTTGAACCAGGTTGGCTTATGGTAACAAACTTAGTGCAAGCTATATCGATTAAGGAGCTTAAATTAACTCCATGCCAATCTCTTAATGGTTGTAAAAGGGGGTATGGATAAGTCAAAAACTGAAGCTTAACTTCATCCAAATAAAGATTAAGGGTATTTTTAGATATCTCGACCCGATCCAGTTTACCTCCAATTTCTTTTAATTGAACTAATAATTGGTCGGGTTTAAAAGGCTTGGGATTAAAAAAATCAAGATCTTCTGATTGTCGATGGCCCAAAATTAAAGCTAACCCTGTGCCTCCGGATAAATAAAACGAGTCTAAAAAGGCGGGTTTGTTTGTTTGAAAGACTTCAATCAAACGTAAA
>JAJRVN010000060.1 GCA_024277325.1 Patescibacteria group bacterium
AAGGCCTTTTTAACCAAATTAGATGAATACCTTTATTGGTACAATACTACAAGACCACATGCAGCATTAAACTATATGGCGCCCTTACAATTTGTTGGATTATTAAATTCGAAAAGTCCGAAAAGTGGGTGACCTATACACATGTTTCAAAAATTACAAATTGGGTTATGATTAGGATATGCAGGAACAAAAAATCATCAACTGGCTTTATTTTCTATTCTTCTTGCTCTTGCCTATCCTATTTATCCCCCCCAACTCTTTTAGCCTTTATACCTCAGAACTGTTCGAATTTAACAAAACCATCCTAGTCTTTTTTATAGCCAGCTGGATAACTACATTTTGGCTAATAGCCTCAATAAAAACCAAAAAAATAATTTGGCAAACTACCAAGATTACCTGGCTCTGGCTTTTTTTCTTGGCCAGCCAACTGATCTCGACTGTTTTTTCTTCCGATATGCAACTTTCCCTTTGGGGTTACTATTCCAGGTTTCATCAATCCTTATTTCATTCTCTTGCCTATTTTATCTTATATCAAGGATTTATCACTTGGATAAATAAGCAACAAACAAAAACCATCTTAAAGGGTTTAACTGTTTCAAGTGGTCTGGTTGCTCTTTATGCTATTGCTCAGCATTTTGGCATTGACGCTAAGTATTGGCTTCAAGACGTCCAGAACAGAGCCTTTGCCTCGCTTGGCCAGCCAAACTGGCTGGCTACTTTCGATGTTTTAATCGTTTATCTTCTGATGGATTACTGGCTTAATAAAGCAAAATCAATCAAAATACCCCTTGTGATCTACGCAATTGGCAGTTTGGTTTTGTTGTTAACTAAATCAAGGTCAGGTTACTTGGCCTATTTTGCCGGTTTGGTTTTATATTTGGGTTGGCATCGTTATAAAAAAGAAAACTCTCACTTAAAACCATCCTTTTATATCAAAACAATACTCATAGCATCAATAACAACTCTTCTATTCTTTTATCCAAATCTATCTAAATATAAACAACAACATATAAATAGAACTAACAGTGAGCAAGTATCTCGCAATATATCAAAAGCTAAACCTATACTTATAACCCCATCCTCTGAGATTAGAAAAATCGTCTGGCTGGGGGCCATTAAGCTCTGGCAGCTTAATCCTAAAAACTTTCTTATTGGCACTGGAGTTGAAACCTTCGCCTTTAACTACTATAAAACTCGTCCGGCCAGACATAACCTGACCTCTGAGTGGGATTTTATCTACAACAAAGCCCATAACGAATACCTAAACATGTTGGTTACTACTGGCCTATTTGGATTAATTGCATACATAAGTTTGTTTGTTGGAATTTTAATTTCATTAGTCGCCAACTCATCATTTCTAACAGCCGGCGGACTGGCGGGGATAACCGGCTTTCTAATCGCTGTCTTTTTTGGCTTTAGCACCACCTCTACTTTTCCCCTGGCAATCCTCATACCGGCCATCAATAGTCAAGTCAAAACAACTAGCCCCCCTTTTGTTACCCCGAAAAATATCTCACCTTTTACTTATCTGTTGATTTCCATTATTTTATTAGCTGGCTTATGGCTATCTTCGTTTTGGTTAAAATGGTGGCTGGCTGATATCTCTTTTGCTAAGGCTAATAAACTTAGCACTCACGGCGATTACCACTCGGCTATCCTAGCCTACCAAAAGGCAGCCAAGCTCAATTCTCACCAGCCAGTTTACTCTATCAAGCTAGCCAACGCCCTTGCTTTGCAGTTAGCTACTTATCTTTCCGCCAACCAAGAAAAGATAAACGATCCCCAAACTCAAAGTGTCATAAGTTACATCAATAGCTTGGTTAACTACGCTAACCAAGCTTCTCCCACAAACCTTGAGTTCCAAAAAAAGACAGCCAAGATTTACATTCTCTTATCTACCGCTATCCCTAAATATTATCCCAAAGCCATAAAAACAATAGAAAAGCTCAAACAACTGGCACCAACCGACCCCAGTCTTGCCTATAACCTGGGACTTATTTATCAACTGAAAGACCTTGATAACCAAGCCGAAAAAGAGTTTTTAGAAGCCATAAATCTAAAGCCAAATTACGACGCCGTTTATGTCAAACTTCTGGAACTGTACGCCAAAAAAAAGGATAAAGTGAACTATCAGAAATACCTTAAGCTTTGGCAAAAAAATAACCCAAACAGTCCCAGTTTGTTAAAAACCCTCTCCCAAACCAACCAAGGCCCAAATTAACCAGCCGGTTTGCAGTTTAAATTTCATGAACGAGAGTATTCCTATAGTTTACCAATTTTTTAGCTTATTAGCCTCAACAGGTAAAACCTCTTTTCTGTATATAGATTTTACAAATAAATACGCATAATCAATATAAAGCAAAATATATCACTCTCTAAGTGAAACTGCTAATCAAATTTAGAAATCTTTAGTTAGGTAAACAAACACTAGTTAATTTTTGTTCCTATAACACTCAATCTCAATGTGTTTTTATTACTAACTAATTATATCTTATAGTATTTTATTTGTGAAAATTCATTTTTGGTAATTTTGGCACCAATTATTTTCTTATAATGTACACTATGCAATAATTTTAGAATTTAATCCCATCTTAAATCGCTA
>JAJRVN010000007.1 GCA_024277325.1 Patescibacteria group bacterium
CACAACACTAATCCCAAGATCAATTTTGACCAGCCTTTTTATCTGAATCCAGCCAAAGCTTTAAAACCTGGCTTAATTAGAATGTCAGACCACCCGTTTATATGGCGAAGGGACATTAACGGTGTTATTCCTTGGTTTACATGCTTTAATAAAGGCAATGTTATTGTTAATAATCAGAAACAAGCCGAACTTAGTATAAAAAGCTTGATTTACCAAGAAGTACCAGCTTTTAATTTGATTCAGGGCCAAAAATATAAGCTCAGCTTTAAATATCTAACCCAGAACTATATTCCCACAGATTTTGCTCCGGTGGTCAGGTTGTCATATATCTATAGTGATTCTGAGTTTTTTTGGTTGAAGACCAGTGCGCCGGTGGAAGCTGTCTTAACAGCCACAAATGGAAATTGGTCTACGTTTGAGTCAGAATTTGTTTACCAGCCTCAAGCCAATAGGCAAGTGACGTTAATTCGCTTGGTTCTCAAGCTTGTACCTAAAAATGATCGAGCCAACCGATCGGTTAAGATTATTATAGATGACGTATCTTTAGTTGGAAGCAACCAATCGAGTAATTTGATTAAGGACGGCGGTTTTAATTTTACTCAATTCCCCGATCCAAATACTTCTTTGGCCAGACTGGTTTTAACTCCGGCGGCCCTGGATCAGATAACCAGTTTTACCCGGCAAGTCAACGGCAAGTTAATCTTTCAGATCATACCCGGAGTTATCAGGCCCCAACCTTGTTCTTCAGGGGAAGATTGTTTTAGTTATGATAGCTTGTATAACCGCCTTTTGGGTAGTGAGCAAGCCAGGCAAGAGTATAATCGTTGGGTTAATCAATGGCTTGATGTTGTCGATTATCTGCATGACCGGCATGGTTTAAAATATGTTGAATTTGGTTCCGAGCCTGAGATATGGTGGACGCAGATTGATAGTCGTTATAATGCTGGTTTTGGTTCAAAGGTGGCTGAAAGATATCGATTATACGGTGAGATGTACTCTCGATTTGCCGGCCGATTAAGGCAAAGATATCCAGATATTAAGATAGGTGCTTATATTTACCCGACCGCGGATACTTGGCAGCAAAGCATAGATGGCTTCTTTGCTGGATACCACCAAAAAGATCCCAATAATCAATCCATAAATGTTCCGTTGCCAGATTTTTGGACGCCTCATACCTATTTGGCTGTTGCCTGGGGAGATGGCAACTGTAAGTCAGCTAATAGGGCACAAGGTTTTACTCAGGCTGATATGAAGCACTGCATAGGCAAGGTTTTATCGGAATATGGGACCGGTATAAGTTGTGATGTAAATAATTATGAAATAAGATGGCCAAATGGGTGGTCGGCTTTCAAAGTGGGACAAACCCATTTGTTTCAAGAGGCTTATTATCAATGCGCCTCGGCTTATTTAAAACACAAAACCGGCCAAAGCCGGATTGATTTTATCCCCACCGAATGGGGCATAAGCGGTTCGACGTCCCAACCTTGGGCTAGTTTTGCTGACGAACTCTTTACTGCCGATATGTTAGGTCGGTATGCCACGTTAGGTTTGGCTGGGGCTGCTCATTTTTCTTTGTACAGTGGCCACGGAGTTATTAGCCATTACGGTAAGGTTAACTCACCTTTTACCATCTTTGCCTTATACCAGAAATATCTCAACCAAGGCCAACCGGTGCAGGTTTTAGCTGCCCAAAGCACTAAGCCCGTATCGGTGACAGCTTACGCATACCAAGACAATCGGAACCTGTATTTGTTTTTGATAAACAAAGAGGTCAACAATGACAAAGATTATGTCCTTAACCTGACTTTGCCCCAGGGCAAAGACTGGAACAGATCGCGGGTCAAGATGTTTGAGATACGTTGTCAAGGGAACGACTGTTTATATACAACCGACCAAACTTATGTCAACAGCCAAAAAGTTAGCCCGACTTATAAAAACTTAGTGGTTGATTACCAACCGGCTTATGTTGATTTGTCTAATGCTCAGATCAAACTAAAAGCCCACTCGGTTAAGTTTTTGGTCTTTGACACTGATTCTTCGATTGAAACCGCAGTTAACACACCGACCCCAGTACCAACAATAGCACCGGTAATAGCTGAATGCAGTGGAATACGGCTTTTACCAGAAACAGCTGTCGCCGGAGAGGAAGTTGTTTATCAATCCGGCCGGCAACATTTAAGCTCTGATTGGATCCCGGCCGTTCGTTATTACTACGGCAATGATGCCGATCAATCAATCCAATGCGCCAACAACTCAACAACTTGCCGCTTAGTCGCCCAAGCCGGCAAATTAACTTTTTTTACTAACTTAAAAAAGACTGTTAACGGCAGGACTTATTGGTGCCGAGGTTTGAACAGCCACTGGGCTCCCAATCGCCCCAATCAGAATCAGTTCACGACTTGTCGCAATACCTGCCGACAGACGGTGACGGTTTTAACACCGGCTCCTACTCCAACCGCGGTCCCGACCCCAACCAACACGCCAATTCCTACCCCAACCGTGACTCCGGTTCCAACCAACACGCCAGAGCCAACCCCAACCAGCGCCCCAACCAATACTCCAATCCCGACCCCAACCAACACGCCAACTCAAGTTCCAGCTCCAATCCTATCCGACTTAATCTTTACTTGTGCTGATGACGGCCGGTCGGTGGCGTTAAACTGGTCGCCGGCGGCTTATGATTCCTGGTTGCAGATAGATGACAACCCAGATCGCAACCAAGATGGGTCACTGATAAAAGCCGACGTGTTTAATGATTGGGTCGGACCGGGGTTAGATAGCTTAACGGTCGCGATTAATCCGGGTGTAACTTATTATGCCGTAGTTTTAACCACGGCGGATGACAGCTACTCCAATCACTCTACTTGGTATCCACCCAGCCAAATCAGCGCCTTAAGGCTTAGTTGTGTGGCGCCAACCAGCCCCCCGACTAACTCACCGACTCCTACTCCAACCATGGTCCCGACGCCGACCAGCCAAGTAACGCCTATAGTTCAAATAACACCCAGAAGAAGGATACCAACTCCGCGGCCACTGGAGGGCAGCTCAATCGGCACTGGTGTGGACATCGGTGAAGGAACAGAGTCTGTACTGGGCGATGTCAACGGCAACAGTGTTGCTTATGACAGAGGTGATGTTATCTGTGCCATAACCCAGATGTTAAATCAAATCGGCCGCCCGCCGACAACCTCGACAAGGTATGATGTTAATAAAGATGGAATCTTCAACCGCAATGACGTAACTGAATTTATTGTTAATTATTTAAACCAACCTAAACTTGGTTCGGTTAACTGCCAATCTTTGTAATATTTGATTAACCACAGGAGGGTTTATGTACGGAGATTATAGCTATTTACACTTGGGGGAAGACCTTGATTTTAGCCAGCATTTAGTAGCTATTTTTCGAGTAAAGGCAAGTGTTGATTTGAAAATCGCGGCTGAGGCCATCGCCGCTGAAAGCTCGGTTGGCACCTGGACCCATTTATCAACCATGACGCCGGCCAAATTTAATTTTCTGTCGGCTAAAGTTATCGCCATAGACAAAAAATCAGGCTTGATTAAGATAGCTTACCCGGTTGACCTGTGGGAGCCTGACAATCTGGCTCAACTTTTATCCGGCATAGCCGGCAATGTTTTCGGCCTGAAAGAGCTTGACAGCTTATGGATTGAAGATATCATTTTTCCGGAGAAATATGTAAGGTACTATGAAGGCCCGGCTTTCGGCGTTAACGGTATAAGGGATTATTTGAAGATCTATGACCGGCCGATTTTAGGCACCATAATTAAACCAAAACTTGGCTTAACCGCCAAAGAACACGCTCAAGCGGCCTATGAAGCATGGCTTAACGGAGTAGATTTGGTTAAAGACGATGAAAATTTAACCAGCCAGCCTTTTAACAATTTTTACGATAGGGTTAGCTATGTTCTGGAATTAAAAAAGCAAGCTGAAGCCAAAACTGGTGAAAAAAAGATTTATGCAGCCAATATCACGGCCCAGCCGGATGAGATGCTTCGCCGGGCACAGCAAGTTATGGAGCATGGCGGCGGCTGTGTTATGTTGGATATCTTAACCACAGGCCTATCAATGTTGGAGTATTTGAGAAAACAGGATTATAACTTAATCATCCACGGCCATCGGGCCATGCATGCCGCCCTCACAAGAGGCCATGATTTTGGCATGAACATGTCGATCATCGCCAAGCTGGCCAGACTGGCCGGAGTCGATGAACTTCATATAGGCACGGTCGTTGGCAAGATGGAAGGCTCACGACAAGAGGTGATGCAGGCTAATAAGGAGTTGATGAAGCCGTGGTATGGTTTAAAGAGAGTCATGCATGTGGCTTCAGGAGGTTTGCATCCTGGTTTAGTAGAAAAGATGGTGTCGATTATCGGCAAGAACGTGATTATTAACATGGGTGGCGGCATCCATGGTCATCCAGGCGGCACCGCCGCCGGAGCCAAGGCGGCCCGCCAGGCCATAGACTTAGTTAGCCGTGGCCAAAGCCTAAAAGAAGTTTTGAAAACCGGCAAATATCCGCAACTGAACAAAGCCATAGATAAATGGGGAATGGCATAATAATTAAGTAAAAAGTATAATCCGCTCCGGGATCGGTTTATTGTTGACGCTCCTGGATGATGGAAGACAGAAAACTATACCTTTAAGGTGTGCAATTCCTAACGCACTTTATAACAATAAAATCGAAAAAAATATTAAAATTGTCCTAATTACTAATTGACCTAAACCGTCAACCAACCAGCAAATTGTTAACCTATAACTTGTAAGGCTACAACAGCTAACTCGCAACTGATTCAACCAAAATTAAGGTTGTAATCTGAGATTTTTACCCAAAACGAGTTAAATACCCAGTTTTAAAACAAATTCTTGACCACGGTTTTTAATAAAGTTGGTTTAGTAGCTAATGTTTGATTAAAACCTAACCTCTTTGCTTCCTTAGCCCGCCTTTGCCAAAAACTGGCTGGCCTGACCTCGCCTAAAAGGCCGACTTCGCCGAAAGTGGCTGTTTTAGTTGGAATGGCTTTTTGTTTGTAAGCCGAGATGATGGCTAGGGTGGTGGCTAAGTCAACAGCCGGTTCTTTAATATTAAGCCCACCGGTAACGTTGACGAAGACATCATAGTTTGCCAAGCTTAGGCCTAACCGCCGACTGATAATGGCGGACAACATAATCAATTTATTGCTGGCGATTCCTTGGGCCACTCGCCGTGGGATAGTCAGGTTGCTGGGATTTACCAAAGCTTGAATCTCAACTAATATGGGCCTTTCCCCCTCCATGATCACACTGGTCGCCGAGCCGGGTATCGGCGTTTCTAACTCGGAGGAGAATAAGCTTAAGGGATTATCAACTTGCTTTAAGCCGTTAGCTTCCATGGTGAAAAGGCCGATTTCATTAGTGGTGCCAAAACGATTTTTCACCGCTCTTAAAATGCGGTAAGCGTGGTTGGCGTCACCCTCAAACTGAATTACGGTATCAACCATGTGTTCAAGCAGTTTTGGCCCGGCGATACTGCCTTCCTTAGTGACGTGGCCGATGATAATGATTGGCAGATTGTTTTTTTTGGCAATCTGCATCAATAAGTTGGCGGCTAGCTTAATTTGGCTGGGCGAACCGGCTTGAGTGCCGACCAAGTCGGTTGACATAGTTTGGATTGAATCGATGATGATCAGGCAGGGTTTGGTTTTTAACTTATCTAGAGCCATCAAAACTTCAACCTTGGTTTCGGCCGCAAACCAAAAATTATCCGGAATCGTCCGGCTTAGACGTTTTAATCTCAGCTTAATTTGGGGCGGGTTTTCCTCACCGGCAAGATAAAGGATTGGCTGTTGACGGCTTAAATTCAGGCCAATCTGGCTGGCTAGAGTCGATTTGCCTATGCCGGGCTGGCCGGCCAGCAAAATTAGGCTGCCGGGAACGATGCCGCCGCCCAAAACTCGATCGACCTCGCCGATGTTGGTGGCAACTCGGTTCACATTTGACTCAAAGACTTGAGAAGCCTTGGTTATGGTTAATTTTATTTTAGAGTTGTTTACTTTTCGACCGCCGACGGTTTTAGTGTGAGAGGGTATGGATTTTAAACTGTTCCAAGCTTGGCAAGCTGGGCATTGGCCGTACCATTTGGAAAACTCGTTGCCGCATTGGTCGCAGATGAAAATTTGTTTATCGGTCATTTATTTGATTATAAACCACTTGTTGTTTTTTCAGCCTGTCATCAAATTATATTCCTATAGTAATGAAAACACAGTTTCTCACATGCTTTGAACATGGTTTAGAATTATAAATTCTTAAGAGATGAAAAACTATAGGTATGTGGAAAACTTACGTTTTAAAAAACTATAGGTTGACAAAACAATGACTAGGGATTATATTTAAACCAAGATGGTTAAGATAAATGAATGGTTAAGGATTTTCTTGCCTAAATCGCCGATTACTAAAAAAGTTAACCGCAGATTAAAAGGGGAGGATCTTTACTTGACTAGTCAGATAAACCAGATGAACAGGTGGGGGAGAAAGATAGTTTTAACTTATTCTTAAAAAAAAGCTAAAGCCAGATAAGATGAAAAGAGCATCACTGTCGCTAAAATCTGAAAACGATTTTACGAACAGCAATGCCCAGTTTGTCAGCAGCTGATTAGAAACCGTTAAGCATCCTAATCAGCGCTTAGTTTTAAAATAGCATAAAAATATATTAAGTCAAGATTTATGAAAAAACGCGATTTGAGAGACTTGGTCATGGTTATCTGGCACCTTGTCTCGACGACGGTCTTTACTTGGTTGACGATTCATGGTAAAAATTAATTAAAGACCTAAATCTTTGCTTACTATCATTCACGAATATTCAAAACAAACAAGTTTCAGACATAAATACCGGCCCTTTTGAAACTAGGCTCATGTATTTATTTAATAATCTAAAGGCATAAGTATTAAGATCTAGAGTCTTATTAATCATGTTTATATATTTAATTACAAATTTTACCCGGGAGGTCTTCAGTGACAGATCAATCACCTCAAGTTAATAATAACAATAAGAACTTAAGCAGTTCTGGTTCCCATTCGGCTTCGAACCAAGCAGCTCAAACCACCCAGCGGCCGGCCACAACTGCCACTAACCAACCCAGCCAGTTGCCTCGAGAGCGGGACGCCATCGAAGTTACAGGTGTGCTTGACATAATGTCTGAAGGCCATGGTTTTTTGCGGCCGCAGTACAAACCGTCAGGCTCTGACGTCTATATTTCTTCTTCCCAAATCCGCCGATTTTATTTAAGGTCCGGAGATTTAGTTTCCGGCCTGGCCCGCCAGCCTAAAGACAATGAGAGATACCTTGGCCTATTGAAATTAACCAAGATTAACGGCCTTGATGTCAAAACCGCTTATACAACCAAAAGGCCATATTTTCACAATCTTACACCTATTTATCCAAGATCTCAGATTAAGTTGGAGATCGGCTCCAAACCGATAGCCAATCGAGTGATTGACTTGGTGGCACCGATTGGCCGAGGACAAAGGGGCTTGATAGTCTCACCGCCGAAGGCCGGCAAAACCACAATCTTAAAACAAATCGCCATGGGCATTACCCAAAACCATCCGGAAATCAAGATAATCGCTGTTTTAGTTGGCGAAAGACCGGAAGAAGTGACGGATTTAAGGCGCAATATTAAAGGTATGGTGGTGGCTTCAAACTTTGATGAAACGCCGGAAACTCAAACTAAACTGGCCAAACTGGCCCTTGAACGGGCCAAGAGGTTGGTTGAGACCGGCAATGACGTGGTTATTTTGCTTGACTCGATTACGCGATTAGCCAGGGCCCACAACCTGATCGTTCCGCCATCAGGCAGGACGCTGTCGGGTGGCTTTGACCCGGTCGCCTTGTACCCGCCCAAGCAGTTTTTTGGCGCCGCCAGGTGCTTTGAAGAGGGCGGTTCGTTAACCATTTTAGGTACGGCCTTGGTTGATACCGGATCAAGAATGGACGACTTAGTTTATGAAGAGTTCAAGGGCACCGGCAACATGGAACTTCATTTGGACAGAAGCTTGGCCGAGAGGCGAATCTTCCCAGCCATCAACGTCCAACGCTCCGGCACCCGAAAAGAGGAGTTGTTGTTCTCTGAAGAAGAGTACAAGCAGATAATCACACTCAGGAGAATGTTGGATATGCTTTCGGACGAAGAAAGAACCGAGCTGTTGCTGAGGCAGTTGAATAAAACCAAAAATAACAAAGCCTTTTTAAGCAGTTTGAATAAAATACGCTAGTAAAAAAACTTAAATTTAAAGCTTTTGGATTGTTGACAAACTTTATTGAAACAAGGTTTGTCTTAGCTGATAAAATATCAAAACTGCCGAAGTATACGGGCTAATTTTGTGACAAAAGCTTGTTACCTATGTTACAATGTCCTTGTTATGCAAACATTGTTTTCACAAACGACCGATGAGGTTTTATCGTTATTTTTAAACTACCCAAACACCCAGTTTTATGCCAACCAAATAGTTCAGTTAACCAACAAATACCCAAACAGTATAAGTCAATCGCTTAAACGGCTTATTAATAAAAAGTTGATAAAAGCCAAGAAAGTGGGTAAGTATACTTTCTATTCACTTGATAAAACTAACCCAATGTTGGTCGATATAAGCGAGATTATGTTAAAGATGGGCAAAATCAAAAAACCAAGCTGGTTGCAACCGATTAAAGACTTGTTAGCCAATTCCCAACCCGGCCGCTTTATTTTTGATCGGCAAAAGGTCAAGTTTAAAGGTCAAAACTTTGTTGTATCACTGGATAAAATAAACCAAAGCCAAGACGGTTGCATTCAAGCAAATATAATCATCAAACATATTGACATATAAAACAATCTTATTGTAAAATGAAACATACTTTCAGCAGAGGGCAGGCTGAGAGCGAGGAAGACCCGCTTTGGCGGGTCTTTCTTTTTATTTTATTAAAATCTTAATGTTTTAGTTTCTTCACTTAAGCAGATTATTATGATAATGCCGACCTTGGTGAGTTTTTTAAGATAATCAAGATCAGAAAGGGTAGAGACGTTTTGACAAAATTTTAGTTTTGTGTTTTACTATGTAATTAACTATGACTCAAGATAAAAAAGCGTTGGTTTCAGCCAATAACTTAAATTTAATATTGGTGGTTTTAATTGTGGTTTTCGCCATTGCTGCCGGTTATTTTTACGGCAGGACATCCAACGTAGACAATGTCGGATCAAAAGTGGCTACCAAAACTCAAGAAAAATCCCAAGATCCGTTAGAAAGGCCCGCCGACAACCCCAAGTTTTTACAGTGCTTGGACGAAGGTAAATTCACCGACAAGGTTAAAGCTCAAGCCGAAGTGGCCGCCAAAGCCGGTTTGACCGGCACTCCAGCCAGCGTTGTTTTTGACTTAAAAACCAACAAGCACTTGGTGGTGGTTGGTGCTCTGCCGTTTGATAAATTTAAAGGATTGCTTTCTGATTTTATGGCTGGCAAAAAGATCGCCAGTAGCCAGAGTGTTAACCCACAAGACGTTGATGCCAATAGCATACCCGCACCTTCAGTTGATGCAGACCATTGGTTGGGCAGTCCCCAAGCTCGTTATGTTTTGGTCGAGTACTCGGATTTTGAGTGTCCGTATTGTAAAAACTTTCATTCAACCCCCAAAAGACTGGTTGAGTCTGAGTATCCGCAGAAACTGGCCTGGGTGTATAGGCATATGCCTTTGACCTCGATCCACCCCCAAGCTCAAATCGAAGCCGAAGCTTCAGAGTGTGCCGCTGACCTGGGGGGTAAAGATAAATTTTGGCAGTATGCTGACAGCTTATTTCTCAATTCCAAGTCTAATGGTCGGTCGTTTGATAAAAACAGTCTAGCTAATCTAGCCAGTCAGCTTGGTATCAAGTAAGTTTTTTTAAGTCTTAATCCTAAACAAAGAGATTTTTCTAGTCTTTGGTGATACGTGTTCCAGTTCGATAAAGTAAAGATAGATATTTTGAAAATCAAGAATAAACTTGATCCCGATACTAGCCCACTCGATGGTAATTAGATTATTATTTGACAAGTATTGTTTCAAGCTTTGTTTGATGGCTTCATCAGCTTTGTTAAGCCGCCACAGGTCGGCATGGACAAAAAGTCGCCAATTGGAAAGGTTAAGTGGATATTGGTTAAAGAGGTTGAATGAAGTTGATTTAATTATTTGTTTAACGCCGACTTGTTGGCCGATACCCTTGGCTAGATGAGTTTTGCCGGCGGCTAGGATGCCGGAGAGAAAAATAACGGTTGGCTTAATCGATTTGTTTTGCAAATCTTTTTTGATTAATTTGAGTATTTGCCGACCGATAACGATAGTTGTTTCTGCCGAAGTCGAGGTGAAGTTTTTAATCATTTCAAGCTTAAATGGCCACTGGTCACCCCTTAAAACTTGGGCCAGGTTAGCTTGGCTGTTGATGACGGTTGACGGTTTATTGGCCTTGTTTAAACTGCCGGCGTCTATGATTAAATCTATTAACTTTTGTTTTTTGCTTGATAAGTTATCAACGACCTCACTGACAGAGTATGGCGTTTTTGTCCCAGAGGGATTAGCCGAAGTTGATGTGAGGGGTTTGCCGTATGCTCGAATAAGTTTCAGAATAAAATCATTTTTGGGAATTCTAATACCCAGCGAGTTATCGGCGGCGACCAGTCTTTTATCTACGTTCATCTTAGATCGAGAAATGATGGTATATGGTCCGGGCAAGAAATGACGATAAAAAAACTTGGCAGTTTGATTTAGATTTACGTATTTTTGAGCCATAACTTGGTCGGCGACCGCTATCGAGACGGGTTTAGTTCGCCTTTGGCCCTTGAAGACATAAAGCTTGTCAACCCCGACGGAACTGGTCGGATCAACTCCAGCGCCGTAACAAGTGTCGGTCGGATAGATGATCAAACCGTTTTTTTTAAGGACTTGGATTGCCTGTTTTATCACTTGGAATTGATTGGCTTTAGTTAGTTTGATTATTTGCATAAAACAGTTGCGGTTTTGATTTAATAGGCTTATTATATATAAAAATAGTAATTCTTGGTTTTAACAAACCAAAAGGAGGTATATGATTGATCCCTGGCAAGAAGCTCAAACCCATTTAAAGCAAGTTGTCAAAACCGCCGGCTTAAAAACTGGGTTGTTCAACTTAATCGGACAGCATGATCGCATTATCACAGCCAAGCTTGTCATCAAAACCGATGACGGTCGGTTAAGGTCTTTTACCGCTTATCGAAGCCAGCACAACAATGCCCTGGGCCCGTATAAGGGTGGAATTCGTTTCCATCCCCAAGTTACCGAGTCTGAGGTTAAGGCTTTATCTTTATGGATGACGCTTAAAACCAGTTTGGTTGGCATTCCTTATGGCGGTGGCAAGGGTGGGGTAGTGGTTGATCCCAAACAATTGTCAACCCGAGAGTTAGAAAGATTATCGCGGGAGTATGTCCGCCGATTTTTCTTTGCTATCGGACCTGATGTAGACATTCCGGCCCCCGACGTTAATACCAATGCCCAGATAATGGCTTGGATGGTTGATGAGTATGCCAAATTGGCCGGATCAAGTCGGCCAGCCGCTTTTACCGGCAAGCCAGTAAGTTTAGGCGGGTCCTTGGGGCGCCAGCAAGCCACCGGCCGGGGCGGAGTTGTTATTTTAAAAGAAATGGCCAAAGCTTATAATTTGAAACCGAAAACGACGGCTCTGGCGGTTCAGGGTTTTGGTAATGTCGGTTACTGGTTTGCTTTGCTTGCCAGTAAAGCCGGCTATAAAGTAGTGGCCGTATCTGACTCTCAAGCAACTTTATACAATTCTGAAGGACTGGATATAGAGAAGGTTAAACAAGCTAAGCAGGCCAAAGGGTCCGTAGCTTTTGGTCCCGGTCAAAAACTGCCAACCGAAGCGGTCCTAACCGTTAAGGCTGATGTTTTGGTCCCGGCAGCTTTGGAAAATGCTATTAACAAAACCAATGTCGATTCATTGACGGCCAGATACATTATAGAAATGGCCAATGGACCGATAACAAACCAGGCCGAGAAGATTTTACTTGATAAACAAGTAGTTATTATCCCAGATATTTTAGCTAATGCCGGCGGAGTTACGGTTTCTTACTTTGAGTGGGTGCAAAACAGAACCGGTTATTACTGGGAGGTAGAGGAGGTTTTTGCCAAGTTGGACAAAATTATGGTTAAAGCCTTTAGCCAAGTCCATAATTTAGCCTCAAGCCAAAAACTTAATCACCGCCAAGCCGCTTATGTGGTGTCTTTAAACAGGATAGCCAGAGCAGAGCAAGCTAGGTTTTATTCCTAACAAGGACCAATCAAGACCTGGTTTAGATGAAATTTAAACCTGAACTTGCCTGTTTAGGTCGGATAAGTTATAATCACATCGTCATGACCAAAAGGAGGATTATGAAATATGCCAAAGAAATCTAGGACAAAGACCAAAACTCCCTCAAAAAAACAATCCCAAACCATGGATCAGTTGCTGGCCAATTTAGGCGACCAAGGTCTTAATATCTACAAAAAAGGCGATAAAGTTCAAGGGGTGGTTACCTTAGCCACAAAGAAGATTATCCTGGTTGACATAGGCGCCAAGACAGAAGCTGTTATCCCTGAAAAAGAAGTCCAGGCGGCTTGGGATTTTGTCAAAAACCTCAAAGAAGGTGATAAAGTTGAAGCTTATGTTTCCAGAGAAGAAGACGATAAAGGCCGCTTGCTTTTGTCGATTCGTAAATCAATCGTTGAGCATAAATGGGATAAAATTAAAGAATATTTCGAGACCAAGCAAAGCTTTGAAGTCACGGGAACAGAACTGGTTAAAGGTGGTTTGTTAGTTGATGCTTTGGGCTTGCAAGGCTTTATCCCGGCCAGCCAGTTTTCAGCCCAATGGGCCGGCAAATACCAGGATCTTTTGGGCAAAAAAGTCAAGGTTGGCGTTATCGAATTTGACCCCAAAATCAACAGGTTGGTTTTGTCGGAGAAGATGATAACCGAAGCTCCGCTTGAAGCTAAAAAGAAAGCCGTCTTAGCCTCTATAGATACCAAGAAAACTTATGAAGGCATCATTACCGGCATAGTACCTTTCGGTGCTTTTGTCAAAGTCAAAATTAAATCAGGTAAAAAACAAGAAGACGATGTTTACCTTGACGGTTTAGTCCACATCTCCGAGATAGCTTGGGAAAAAGTTAATAACATAGAGGATTACGTCAGGGTTGGTCAGCAAGTTAAGGTGAAAATAATCAGCGTTGATAAAGATGCAGCCAAGTTACAAATATCACTCAAGCGCTTAGTTCCGGATCCTTGGCAGGACTTGGAAGAAAGGTACCCGGTTGACTCCTTGGTTACCGCTAAGGTTAAAAAAATCGAGCCGTTTGGCGCTTTCGTCAACATTGAACCGGGAGTTGATGCCCTTTTGCATATCTCTAAAATTCCCAGTGATACACAACTTAAAGAAGGCGATCAAATCAAATGCTACATTGAGTCGATAGACAAAAACCACCGTCGTTTATCGGTTGGCTTAGCGGTGTCTAAGCCGACGATGTTGTATAAATAGTAAGTAACTTGTATCTTACTTATACACAATAAGTTTTAATTTAAAGATGACATATGATATAGCCATTATCGGTTCCGGCCCGGCCGGTTTAACCGCCGCCATCTACGCCGCCAGAGGCGGCCAGCAAACGGTTGTTTTTACCGGACAAGCCAGAGGCGGCCAGCTGGTTATGACTTCAGAAGTTGAGAACTTTCCCGGCTTTGCCAAGCCGGTTTTGGGCTCTTGGTTGATGGAAGAGATGATTAAGCAAGCCAGTCGTTTTCAAGCCAAGATAACTCATGATTATATAAGTCAAATTTTAGTTAAGACGGATGGTTTTGATCTTCAGTCTGGTTCAGGGTCGGTGAAGGCCAAGAGTGTTATCATCGCTTCAGGCGCCTCGGCCAAGTGGTTGGGGGTTCCGGGAGAAGACAAACTGAAAGGCAAGGGTGTGTCGGCCTGTGCTACTTGCGATGGTTTTTTCTTTAAAGATAAGATTGTGGGCGTTGTCGGCGGCGGCGATAGTGCCATGGAGGAAGCTTTGGTGTTGGCCAAGTTTGCTAAAAAAGTTTTTATTATCCACCGTCGCGATCATTTCCGAGCCTCCAAAATTATGCAAGATAGGGTTTTAGTCAACCCGAAAATCGAGGCCGTTTGGCAGGCAACCGTGGCTGAGGTCATCGGCCGGGATAAGGTTGAGGCGGTTAAGCTAAAAATTAACCAAGCTAAAGACCAAACCTTAAAGCTAGACGGCCTTTTTGTGTCTATCGGCCATAAGCCCAACACTGACTTTGTCAAAGACTTGATCAGCTTAGATACCAAAGGCTACATCATTACCCGGGAGCGGCTAGCCTTGGAGAGTTTAAGCCGACAACCAAAACTTGATGTGGCCAAGTTTAAGTTTACCGATAGCCGCTACCCCCACATGACTTCTTTGGATGGTGTCTTTGCCGCCGGCGATGTTGCCGACTATCGTTACCGCCAAGCCATAACCGCCGCCGGTTCAGGCTGCGCCGCCGCTCTGGAGACAATGGAGTGGCTTGAGGAAAAATCCTAAACCTGTTATCCGCTCCGGGATCGGTTTATTGTTGACGCTCCGGGAAACTTGAGGTTAATTTCTCACTTTACTTGGAATCATCATGATTATTAATATTTAATATTTGGTTATTGGTTAATTAAAATAATTAGGCCAATTAGAAATTAGATTAATTTGTTTCTTCTCAACCTAAACTAAGACCAATTTTTGATTTTTCTTTTTTGACTTTGAACTATTTAGTTATAATTGGGTATGAAGCTAGTTTTAGATACCAGTTTTTTTACCAATCCTGATTCCTACTCTATATGGGGTGACGGCGTTAGCCGAGCCATGGATAATTTCATTACCAAAGCCAAAACCAAATCAGAGATTACTTTTTATCTGCCGCCGACGGTTTTAAAAGAGATAACCAGTTTTTTCGATGATTATGACAGAGCTCCTCTTCGCAGATTGGAAGCTTTGGTTGAGGTTAAGTCACCCTTTGTTGAAGACATTAAAATACCGGTGAAGATGTTTTATGATGTGGTTTTAGAAATTCGAGCCAGGTCATATAAGGGTTTGCGCATAAGCGAAACGGCTTTGAAAAATGCGGTTAACGGTGGTATAAAACCGGACGATTTACCGACGGTGATTAAAAAACTAAGACAAGATTATCGCCAAGCCTTAAGATTTGGTTTTTTAGACAGTCAAGCCGATCTGGATCTGGTTTTTCTAGCCTATCAATTAACTGGTACCATAGTCAGTTTAGATACAGGTGTAATTGATTGGGCCAGGCGGTTTGGTATCGCCACTTTGACATCGCAAGCCCTGTTTGACAAACTGACTGATAAAAAAGCATGAAGACGTTAGCTATAGAAACCTCTTGCGATGAAACTTCGGTTGCCATTCTGGACAACCGCCGGATTCTAAGCAATATTTTGGCCACTCAAATTCCCTGGCATGCTAAATATGGCGGGGTGGTCCCTGATATAGCCAGAAGAAAACACAAGCAGTTTTTACCCTCGGTCCTTAGCCGAGCCCTCAAAATAGCCCAAACTAAACTAGATGACATAGATGTAGTGGCGGTGACCATAGGGCCGGGATTGGCTATCGCCCTGGAGGTTGGTATAAGCCAGGCCATCAAGTTAAGTCGGCAGAGCAATAAGCCGTTAGTGGCGGTTAACCACATGGAAGGCCACTTATTGTCGGTTTTCGCCCAGAATCGTTTGGGCCGGGGTGGTGCCGATCCTGAGTCAGCATTACCGATGTTAAGCTTGTTAATTTCAGGAGGTCACACGGAAATAGTCTTGGTTAAGGCTATAGGTGATTATGAAATCATTGCGGAAACACTGGATGACGCTATTGGCGAGGCTTATGATAAAGTTGGTCGAATGTTAAAACTTGGTTATCCGGCCGGCCAAGTGATGGAGAAACTGGCCCAAGCCGGCCGGCCGAGATTTAAGTTGCCGGTGCCGATGCTTCAAAGCCAAAATCTTAATTTCAGCTTTTCCGGATTAAAAACAGCGGTTTTATACCAAATAAAAGACTACCTTCAATCGACATCGAAACAAAAAACAGAACTTAAGGACATTGTTTTGGGCCGAGTTGATTTTGACAGAAGTTTTGTTGAAGATATGGCCTTGGCTTTTCAAATATCTGTCTGCCGATCTTTGATAGCTAAACTTGAAAAAGTCTGCCGTTTACATCCCCAAATTAAAGCTATCAGCTTAGGTGGTGGAGTTGCCGGCAATGCCTTTATTCGGGGTCAGATCAGGCGCTTAGCTAAACAAAAAGGCTTGCCGCTTCTTGTGCCTTATTCACAAAAAATGTACAGCGACAATGCCGGCATGATAGGCTTAGCCGGTTACTATAGAGCTTTAGCTGGTAAGTTTGTCACAGATCCAAACCTAGATAGAGTGCCCAATTTAAGGCTTGGTCAGGACTATTAGAGATTTAATTGCTAATCAAGTAAACTACGGTAACTTGACTGTCTAACTGACCGGAAACGGCCAAGCTGAAGCCACCGACCTGCTTGCTTTTGACATAAACGGATTGATTGATGTCTTCTTCTGTAGTAATGATGATTTTTGAGTCTGGC
>JAJRVN010000008.1 GCA_024277325.1 Patescibacteria group bacterium
GCTTATCATGAATACCGATCCCCTGCGATTCGTAAACCGCTTGGATTTCATCCAGGAGATATTTTTGGGCCACGGTTCGGCCGCGTAAGGCCAACACCTCTTTAACGTTGATACTTCCTCGAGTTAATGGCGTGCCCTTAACGATAACCTGACCATCCTCAACCAAGATCGTGGTTCTTTCATCAAACTCAAACTCTTCCTCATCAGCTTGCTTGTCTAAAGGCTTGATTGTAATCGTGATTAAGCCTCGGCTCTTCTTAATCTTGACTCGACCATCGATCGAGGCCATAACTCCGGCTAACTTTGGCTTGCGAACCTCAAACAACTCTTCAACCCTCGGTAGGCCTTGGGTGACATCGATGCCAACAACTCCGCCTGTATGCCTAACTCGCATAGTCAACTGGGTGCCGGGTTCGCCTATTGATTGGGCCGCTACAACTCCAACCGGTGAACCAATACCGATAAGTTCTTTACTCGACAAGCTTAAACCGTAACACTTCTGGCAAACTCCATATGGTTGCTGGCAAGTTAGGGGGCTATAAACAGCCACTTCATTAATCTTTTTAATCTGGGCAATCTTTATAGCCAGGTCGCGATTGATAATCTCACCTTTTTTGGCTATAACCTTACGACCATCTTTAACATCTTTGGCCAGCCGACGAGAAAAGATCCGGTGAGTAAAGCTTTTTGATCGTGGTTGGCGGCTAAGAGTTATGTATTTTTCTGTACCACAATCCTCTTGCCTGATAATCATGTCATGGGCTGTGTCAACCAAACGCCGAGTCAAATAACCGGCATCAGCGGTTTTTAAGGCTGAATCGGTTAGGCCCTTACGAGCGCCGCGAACCGATGTCACATATTCAAAGACGGATAAGCCTTCTCTAAAATTAGACTTTGTCGGCAGCTCGACGATGTTACCCATAGGATCAACTATCAAGCCTCTCATAGCCGAGATCTGCTTGACTTGGTCTTTAGTGGCCCGCGAACCGCCGGAATCAATACTCACTCTGACCGGATTGTCCGAATCATACAACTGCCAAGTCATATCAGCCAGTTTTTTAGTTACCTCCATCCAAACTTGGTTGACCAATCTTTGCTTTTCTTCATAGGTAATCAAGCCTTCGTTATAGCTTTGTTCAATCTCGATAACTTGGGCATTAGCTTGATTGATTATCTTGGTTTTGTCGGGATGGGTAACACTATCGCTTATTGAAACTGAAATCCCCGAAATCGTAGCCCCATAGAAGCCCAATTGCTTAAGATTGTCTATTAAGCGGCGCGTCTCTTCAGGAGTCAAGATATCGATAGCTTGGGAAATGATCTCTTTTATTTGATCGGCGCCAACAGCCTTGTTGATAAATCTGAGCTGCTGAGGCAGATGCTGGTTAAAGATCAATCTACCAACCGTTGTTTCTATTATCTCACCACCGATCTCCACTTTAATTAACTGCCTCAAGTCTATTCTACCTAACCTGTAAGCCAGAACCGCTTCATTTTCTGTCAGAATCGAGACAGCAAACGGCTTGATTTTGGCATCAACAAAAGTTAAAAAGTATGTACCCAAGGCCATTTCTTTGTTCGGTAAGGTAATCGGGGAAGCATCGGCTGGCTTTAACAAATTATACTGAGGCAACATCAAATCAATAGCTTCTTGAATAGCTTGTTTGGACAAAGGTACATGAACCGCCATCTGGTCACCGTCAAAATCAGCGTTAAAACCTGAACAAACGCAAGGATGAAGCTTAATCGCTAAACCTTCGGTTAAAACCGGATAAAAAGCTTGAATACTTAACTTATGCAAAGTTGGAGCTCGATTTAACAAAACCGGATGGTCTTTTGTAACATCTTCCAAGATGTCATAAACTTCAGGAATTCTGTGCTCCAAGAGATTTTTGGCCGCTTTTAAGTTCGGAGCAATACCTCGAGCAATCAGTTCATGAAGGACAAACGGCTTAAATATCTCCAGGGCCATTTCCTTTGGCAAACCACATTGGTTTAAGTTTAATTCCGGGCCAACGACGATAACCGAACGGCCTGAGTAATCAACTCTCTTACCTAAAAGGTTTTGACGGAAACGACCTTGCTTGCCTCGAAGCATGTCGGACAAAGATCGCAGCGGCTGCCGGCCACGGCGCAAAATCGCTCTTTGGTTTTTGGTGGCATCTATTAAAGCATCAACCGATTGTTGTAACATTCTTTTTTCGTTGCGCAAGATGATTTCCGGAGCCCCAAGGTCAAGCAGGTGTTTTAATCTATTGTTCCGATTTATGACTCGGCGGTAAAGATCGTTTAAATCAGAAGAGGCGAATCGACCGCCGGCCAGTTGAACCATCGGCCTTAAATCCGGCGGTAAAACCGGCAAAACTTTTAAAATCAGCCAACTGGGATCAAGGCCGGTTTCGATGAACTTCTTAATCAATCTTTGACGGCGCATCAGTTTGACTTTGACCGAGTCTTTACGGCCTTCAGCCTGTTTTTTAATTTCTTTAATTTCCTTTTTCCAATCGGTCGATTTCAAAACCTGCAAAATAGCTTCGGCACCGGTACCGACTTGAATAAAGTCATCAAGCTCATATTCTTGCAGTTTAAGATACTCCATCTCGCTTAAGACAGACAAGGGTTTGACTTTGTTAATCAGATCCAACATGCTTTTATGGAGCTCTTTAAGGCTGGCCAAGTCTTCTTTCTTGAGCTTTTCCAAAGCTAAGCTTTTCTTTTGGTATTTATGCTTAATCTCTTGAATAACTAAGCTTTGCTGTTCTGCGTTTTTAATCTTGATTTTAGTTTGGTGAATCTCGGCCAAGCGCTTTTTCTTAATCTCATCCAGTTGGCTTGAATAGTTGGCCTCAACTTTTTGCCTTAATTTAGCTAGTTTAGCCTTAACTTTGTCTATGCTAACTTGTTTCTTTTTGTCATCGATGGACAAAACCAAATATGAAGCCAGGTAAATAACCGACTCCAGATGCTTAGCGGAGACATTAAGTAATAAAGCTAGATATGAGCTGGTGGTCTTAAAAAACCAAATATGGGCTACCGGGACGGCCAAGTTAATATGACCCATCCTCTCTCGCCTAACTTTCCGGCTAGTAACCTCAACACCGCAACGGTCGCAAACAACTCCTTTATTGCGATAATGCTTGTACTTTCCGCAGTAACATTCGTAATCTTTGGTCGGGCCAAAGATTCTTTCGCAAAACAGACCGTCTTTTTCAGGCTTTAAGGTTCTGTAATTTATGGTTTCAGCCTTTTTAACCTCGCCGTACGACCAGTTTAAAATATCCTCAGGCGAAGCCAGGCTCAACCTTAAGCCTTTAAAATCTATCAACCTAAAATTGTCCTGGTATTTCTTTTTAGCTGGCATCGGCATTATCCTCTTTTTTCGATGAATCTATTAATTTTTCAAAAGCATCAGGCTTGTTGTCTTCAGTTTCATCTTGAGCCGGATTGTTTTCCTGAATTTGCCGGCTTAAGATCGAGATAATATCTTCGTTTTCATCTTCTTTTTCCTCAACCTTGACTTCTTGAATCGGTGTCACTCGCAAACCTAAGCTGTTTAACTCTTTCATCAAAACCTTAAATGACTCAGGCACGGTCGCGGCCGGAATATCCAAACCCTTAATGATGGCTTCATAAGCCTTTGATCGGCCATAGACATCATCAGATTTGATAGTCAGCATTTCTTGTAAGGCATGGGCGGCCCTATGCGCCTCCAAGGCCCAAACTTCCATCTCACCAACTCTTTGGCCTCCCATTTGGGCTTTACCACCCAATGGCTGTTGAGTTACTAATGAATAGGGACCAATCGATCTGGCGTGGACTTTGTCTTCGACCATGTGGATAAGCTTAAGGATATAAGCTTGACCAACCAAAACCGTGTCATGTAGCGGCTCGCCGGTTCGGCCATCACGCAAAACCACCTTGCCACTTATGGGATAGCCGGCCTGTTTTAACTCGGCTTCAATAATTGATTCCGGCACCCGCTCAAAAGTTGGCTTGGCATAAAGCTTGCCAGTCTTAAAGCCGGCCATACCTAACATAGCTTCGTGAATCTGACCTAAGTTCATTCTCTTTAAAACGGCTAAGTGGTCAAGGATGATATCAACCGGCGTGCCATCTTCCATAAACGGCATATCCTCGGCCGGAACAATTTTAGAAATAACTCCCTTATTACCGTGCCGGCCGGCCAATTTATCACCGATGGTTACTTTTCTTAATTGAGCCACCTTAACGATAACTCGCCTAAGAACACCAGGATCTAGTTCATCTCCTTTTTTCTTGTCTAAAATTTGGATGCCGATAACTATACCTCTTTCACCATGAGGCATTCTTAAACTAGTGTCCCTAACTTCCCTGGCTTTTTCACCAAAGATAGCCCTTAGCAAGCGCTCTTCGGCCGACAGCTCTGACTCACCTTTTGGGGCAATTTTACCAACTAAGATATCATTCGGACCAACCTCAGCGCCGATAACCACGATGCCGTCTTCACCTAAGTTCTTTAGATCCCGCTCGGCCACATTAGGAATATCTCGAGTCAGTTCTTCGGGGCCAAGCTGAGTATCAACCACATCAGCGGCATACTCTTCAATTGTGATTGAGGTAAAGGTATCATTTTTAATTAAGCGATCGGAAACAATAAAAGCATCTTCATAACCCAAGCCATCAAAGGAACAATAAGCTATGGTCAAGTTTTTACCCAAAGCCAACTCGCCATTATCGCAAGCCGGGCCGTCAGCCAAAAGCTGGCCGGCTTTAACTTTGTCGCCGACATTAACTATCGGCCGGTGGCTAAAACAAGTCCGCTGGCTGGTTTTCTTAAACTGATCAAGGTAGTAAGTTTCTTTGTCCCCAACCAACTTAACCGAACCGCTGTACTTGTTTGGTTTGACGGCGGTTTTTTTATTAACCTTAATAACGATCTTATCAGCATCGACATACTCTACCTTGCCCGGATTATTGGCAATAATTAAAGCTTGGCTTTGTCTGGCTAATTCTTTCTATATGCCGGTGCCAACGATCGGAGCTTCCGGGTTGACCAAAGGAACCGCTTGGCATTGCATATGAGAGCCCATTAAAGCTCTAGTAGCTTCGTCATGTTGTAAAAAGGGAATCAAAGCAGCTGAAGCGCCAACTACTTGTTTGCCAACGATATCGATAAAATCAACCTCATAAACCGAACCCTCTATAAATCGACCTTTGTATCTTAACGGAACCAGTTGATCCGTGATATAGCCATCTGTATCTATGTTGACACCGCTATGGGTAATGTGATACTGCTCTTCCTCTAAAGCATCAAGGTAGACAACCTCGTCGGTAACTTGCATCTTGGTTTTGGTGCCTTTTTTAACCTTGACCACTTTGCGGTACGGGGCTAAAAGAAAACCGTATTTGTTGACCTTGGCATACAATGCCAGATAGACCACCAAGCCGACGTTAGGCCCTTCCGGAGTCCTAACCGGACAGATGCGGCTATACTGGGAAGCATGGGCATCTCTAATTGAAAAAGAAGCCCTTTCCCGGGTAATGCCACCGGCTCCCAGGACCGTAACTCTTCTGATGTTATCCAGTTCTGATAACGGGTTGGTTTGGTCTATCAAAGTCGATAACCGGCTTAATCTGAAGAATTCATTAAGGGAAATAAACAACGGCCGACTATTGACCAAGTTTGATGGCGAAACATCATCGTTAGGCGAGGTTAAACTCATTCTCTCCTTAATGGCTCTCTCCATCCGAATCAGACCGATTCGGAAAGGCCCCTCGATTAAAAGCTCACCGACAGACCTTAAACGACGATTGCCCAAGTGATCAATGTCGTCAACATGTTCTTGGTCAACATATATTAATGTTAGTTTTTTGATTGATTCATAAATGTCGGTCGGCGCCAAAGCCCAGTTTTCCGGCTTATTGTCGATATCCAAACCTAACCTTTGGTTGAGTTTGTAACGGCCGACCTCACCCATGTAATAAGCGGCGGTCGAGAAGAAAGTCCGCTTAAAGGCCGTTACCGCGTTCTCAAAAATAATCGGTTCGCCCGGCCTCATTTGTTGGTAATAATAAACCAAAGCTTCCTCATAATTATGAGTCGGGTCAATCATTAGGGTGTTTTTGATTAAAGCTAAGGCATCAGCCGGCAAGTCTTTGTAATAATTTAAGATGTCTTCATCTGTGTTTAATCCAATCGCCCGCAAAAAAATCGTCGCCGGCATCTTTTTGCGCCGATCAACCCGGACCATTAAAGTGTCCTGAGGGGTGGTGTAAAACTCCAGCCAAGTACCCCTTATCGGCCTGATTTCAGCCGAATAAGTTATGTTTCTAGTACTTAAGTCTTCCGATTGTGATAGATAAACTCCGGGCGATCTGACCAATTGGTTAATAATGGCTCGCTCAACTCCGGAAATTATAAATGTGGCTCGAGGAGTTAAGTAAGGCATGTTGCCAAAAAAAAGCTCTTGAGTAACTTTTTTGCCGGTTTTTTTGTTAACTAAAGTTGTCTGAATCCAAAGCGGCACCTCATAGGTTGTATCTTTTTCTAGGGCTTGTTCGGGTGTGTATTTGGGCTTGCCAAAGCGATACCGGCCAAGGCTGATCTCCCAATTTTTACCGGTGTAATCAACGATCGGCGAAACCTCTTTCAGCTTCTGCTTAATGCCCTCTTCCAAAAACCACTGAAACGAATCGCGAGTAATCTGCTTAAGATCAACTTGAGGTAACTTACCTTTAATTTTCTGACTTAAAAAGACTCTTTGACTAGTGGTGTGTTTAATCATTATTTATATTTAAAATAAAGCTTTATTGCCAATAAAAAAACCGGTGCCCTGACCGGCTTGATACTGGCTATTATAGCACTATGTACAAGTTTGTCAAACTAAATCTAAGATGGGCTAATTTATAGCTTTCTTTGCATTGGTTAACCGCCTTTGGCATTAATATATAATTGTATCATTAAACAAGTCTGCTTTAATTCGTAAACTATGATATGTAACAACCATGATACAACCCGTATAACTCGACTTTTGGCTATGCAACAAACACCTTTGCGTGATATTGAAAAAAAGATAACTCACCCTCATCTTAAGCAATTATTAAATCTCTGGCAAGAGTCAACTTATAAAAACTCGGGTCGGCTAAGGGCTGATTTTCTTACTAAGGATGTCTTAGTCTACTTGGTTGAGCACAATTTAACTTGCTTAGCCGATATTGACCCCGATCACTTAAAAGTGATTTTTGAGCCTTATTCAAAAAAAACAGAAATAACCAACACTCTCCTGGAATTGCAAAAATATCTCCGTACCGGTTATTTAGGATTAGAAACCCTGTTGAAAAAGCACTCAAATATTGGGCAAGAAAATCATGCGCCGGATTTGATGTGGTTTCATAATTTGCAGATCATATCCGAAATTATCACCCACTTAACCTTAATAAAACTCCGGCAAGAAAATCCGGCAACCCACACCTTCAACTTTAAAATCCTGGTTTTCCCGCCATCGCCGACAAACACATATGTTACAGAGGTTATGCCTTATATCCTTTTAGGTTTTATTCGGTTTTTGTATGCTTTATTGGAAGAAGTAACCTCAGAGAAGATGAAGCCTTATGATTTCATGGTCTTTAAAGACCTGGCTTTAAAGTTAAAACATTGCTACGAACAAGCCAAACCGCTATTGGCATCAACCGATACCAACAATCTAACCTATCCTGTTCTAAGTACTCAACCTATTGAATGGCGGTCAATCAATTTAGCAAAATTCTTTCAAATCGCTAGTAAAATAGAACAGGTAGCTATCTACGATTATTATCATCAAAACATGCAACATGGCTTGGATAAACTAACTAAACTGGAACAACAATTAACCAAAATTAATTAATTACAAAACTGATTATTTGTTTACAGCTTGCCTAAATCAGCTTCTATCTTGTTTAGCTCAGCATCAATATCGCTCAAATCGATATTGGTTTCCTCTAATAATTGTTTTTCTTCACTTGGTAGAGAATCCTCTTCATGCAAGGCTTCAATTTCTTGTTTGACTTGACTTTTATCCTTAGCCGGTGTCATGGATTGCGATGAAGAAATCCGAGTATCTACAGGCTTAGACAATCCTGATCGGCCTGGAGCAACCACCACCACAGCCAAAACCGCAAAGACTAGAAGAAATAATAAAATGATCAAGCTGGCGACGATCCATTTATTAAACCGAGGTTTTTCGGCTGGTAAATCTTGGCCAACTTGGGCTGCCGGCTTGATAGACTGGCTTTTTAGTTGGGGATAGGTTTTGTCATCCATAAGTTTATTCTCCAGTTAAATTACTAACTGTTGGTGATAGAGTTGTGGTAATTGGTTGTTGGCTGGGTGTCAAGTTGGCTTGGTCGGTCACTTTTGGCCGCAGACTGGCCATAAGTTTCAAGATAGAAACTAAATCACGCCTTAAAACTAATAGCTCTTGCCTTAAGTCCTGAAAATCACTTCTTAATTGCTGATAAACCAACCTTATTTGCCTACCTAAGCTTGTCTCATCCGTAATTTCCGGTATGTAACTTTTTAATTCTTGAACATTCAGTTTGGTTTGAAACTCTGATACCTTAACTTCAAATTCATTTAATTGTTGGTAAACTTGATCGACGTCTACCCCCTGGTCTTGCCATTTGCCGGCTCGGTCATTTATCTTATCAGCCACTTCTAACATCTTCTCGGTTGCGGTTAACAACCTTTTCACCAATCGTTCATTCAAGCTGGCGATCCTATCTTCGACTCTCTCGGCAATTTCTTTCCTTTTTTCATCTTTCATCTCTTTTAGCTTTTCTTTAAACTCCTGCCTTTTTTCAAAAACCTCTTTCTTTTTCTCTTCTAACTTGGCTGCCATCTCAGCTTCTTTCTTTTTTAACTCAAGCCTTTTTGTCTTTAGGTCTTCTCTATCAAGTTTCTTGATATCGCCAATCTTATCTTTTGACCTTAGTTTCTGTTGGATTTTTCGCTGTTCAAACTCTTTTATGGCTTGATTATCCTTAAGTTTAGCCTTATTTAACTTTTTTATTCTCTGTTTCTCTTCTAACTCTTTCTCCAGTTTATCTTTGGCCATATTAAGCCGGCGATCTTCAATCTGTTTTATCCTAAACTTGCTAGCTTTTTCAACCTGGCCGGGTAGGTCATCTTTAGCCAAGGCAAAACCGCTGGCTAAAAACAAGGCTACAACCGCCACTAAAAAGCCCACTATAACGACTTTGAATTTAATCTTCATATCTATTTTTATCATATCATTTTGTCAACCTGCCTATCCCTAAATCAACCAGTTGCGATTTCTTGTTTTTATTGATCGACCCATGACGGCCAGTTTGCAGCTTAAACACAGCTTTCTTGGTGATATTATAATAATGTAATGACGGAAAGAATAGGTTCAGTACCAAAAAGCCCTAATCCTGATGTTGGCGGACGACGACTAACAGTCGGTATGATGGTGCAGTTTCTTGCAGAATATGTCTCCTTTATACAAAATTTTGATCCTGTGTTGGCTTCCAAGATTGCGGGTCAAATTAGAGATGTTTATTCTAAAATTGATACAGCTTACGAACTAGGCCTGGCCACAGGCATCGATCCGCACTGTTTAATACCTCAAAACTGCCCGCAACAAATCATAAATTTGTTCACTGAATATATCGTTAACGAAAACTCCTTAGGCAGACGGCCTTGAAACTTAGCGCCATATAATCGTAACATCTGCCTATGCCTGCCGGCGGTTTGGATTTTTAAATTGACAACCAATCATTGAGTTTGGCCAGGCCCCGGTAATAGGCCATCTTGACTGTAGATAGGTGTTTGCCGGTAATCCGGGCTATTTGGTTGAAATCAAATTCTTCCCAGATCTTCAAGCGGATAACCTCAGCCGATAAGTTTGGTAATTGATTGATATATGCATCAAGGCGGTCGGCCGTTTCTTGGTCTATTAATCGGTTAAGGATATCTACACCGGCCTCACTGCCTAGTTGTTGATCGATTAGATCGTGGTTAAAAACCAGCTTATTCTTATCCCGCCAGTGGGCTTTAAGTTTATTTCTGGCTATCTGAAACAGCCAGTATTTGATCGATACCTCCTGCCAGCTAAAATCATTGATTTTATCCAAGGCCAAACTAAAAGTTGCGGCGGTAATATCCTCGGCCACGGATTTATCCTTGGTTAATGCATAAGCGTAAGCATAAATAGCCTTAGCGTATGATTGAAAGATTAAACCAAAATAGCGCCTATCCCGCTTGGTTTTGGCTATAACATCCTTTTCCTGACTTAAATTGAGCGGCATATCTTTAAGGCAACAATTCTTCTAATTCGTATGCCTGGACCGTGTCGGCGCTTGGCGATGACTCGGTAAAAAGATTAAGCTGGTTTTTAGTTTGGTCATACTCCAATCCAGTATAATCACGGCCTATATCCGGCAGTCTGACAACCTTTTGATGGCTGGACAGGTCGGTAAAAAGCATAGCTGTCTTATCAATATTGACGGGGTAGTTGCTAAATAAAGCATTGATGTCAAAAGCGGTGACAAACTGTTCATCATATACCCCCTTAAAGCCAGAGCCAACCATTAGGGCGTCATTGGGCAAGAACAAAACACCGAAAATTCCCGAGGTGCCGAAGTTGTTAAGGGTGACGGTATCACCATGCTCTATGGAATAAACTTTTATGCTTGCGTCTATACCGCCATCAATATCAATGAAGGCTAGATATTTACCTGAGTTTGAGACTGTTGCCTGAACCAATCGATAGTTTGCCGGATTGCATTTTAGATTAAGATCATCTTGACCATAGCCGGTTGGCAAAAGAAACGTTTGCTGGTTGGTCACTACCTTTAACTTGCAGTCATTGGTCAACTGGCCACTGATGATTTTCTCATTGGCGCCAATTATTGGTTCATAAGTCGGCGCAGATTGAGACATGCCTGATAAAGGATTCTGGAAGTTTTTGATTATTTTGTCGGCTTGAGCATAAACCGACTGAATGTATTCATCCGGTAACCATAATATGTCATCACCATCATCTCCAAGATCATATTGATCAACGATCTGTTTGATAAATTGCTTACATCTAGCCCGACTAAGCTCTAGATGATTTGGGTACATAGCTTGGGTGCAATAAACTTTAAAATTTTTGGGGAAGGCAAAAACAGCAACTTCGTTTTCCTCATAATCAGGAATTATGTAATAATTGTTATATATCTGGCTGCCGCCGTTTTCGGCCATGATTATTTCTTGGCCCAATAAAGTCCGCCCCCAAACCGGCAAAACCTTTTGGGGTTGGGTACCACTTGTTACAATCCAAGACTTCTGTTTGGTATCAAACTTAATAATAAAGATCTGACCAGAGATAAGTACTTTGTCAATGCCCTGAACAAGATAAAAATGAGCTTTGGGCACAAACTGGCTTATGTTGGGATCTAGAATTAGGGTTAAAAGGCAAGCGTCGGGGTTATTGGTTACACCGGTGCAATTTGAGTTTTGGCTAATCGCATAGTTATCGGGATATTTAAACTTAATCTGATAACGATCGTTGATGTAGGTTTGCCAATCGGACTGCGGGCCAGTTGGCGGCGGAGTCGGAGTCATCACTTCAAGCGAAACGGCATCCCGATAAACCTCGGTAACTTTCAAATCTTCGGTTTGGGACCGGTCGAATTTAAAAATCTTGTCCAAATCGGTCTGATCTCGTTTAATAATCTCATATTTATCAATAACCATTTCCTCGGTTAAGGTCTTTTGGCCACCAATCAACCGCCAAGTCTTTTGGCCAATAAATTTAAAATCGGCATCAAAATAATATTCATAATATAATGTTTGAGGTTTATCTTTATCTCGCCAAGCCCGATCGTCGCTGAAGCTTAAAATCAGAACCGGCCGGCCGTTATACTTGCCTTGGTTGATCTTAAGGTCGGTTTGATGGTCCAAAATCTGCTGAAACTGGGACAGCAACTTCACTTGGTCACCGGCTTTCGGCTGGCCGCCGGCCGGCACATTGACATAATGCTCAACATTTAAGGTCTTATCTTTGATATCAAGATCCCATCGATTAAAGCCGTCATTAACCTGAACAACTGGGCCATCGGCATACTCAACTATGTTTTTAAACCTAGCACTGGCATTATCTTGCCAGAGATCATAAGTTATCTGCTGATCAACTTGACCGTTAGGCTTATACATTATTAAACGAGTGACTGTGTGAACCAGGTTACTTTTATCCTGAAGCCTGTTGATCTCGGCTTGGATTTGCCCAGCAGCATAGGCAATGGACATATGCAGTGGCAAAAACTTGTTGAAGCTAAATATGAATGTTTGTTGAATGTAACCAGCTAATTTAGCTGGGCGGTACCAACCGGAAGTGGCAACAGCTAAAACCAAAGCGGCAACAACCAACCCGGCTACACCGTATGCTGGCTGGCTGAAGTTAGCTGTAAAGGTTCGCCAGCCATAACGTGTCGGCGGGGTTGAAACAAACACCTGCCTTTTAATCTCAGCCATGGTATCTTGGCCTGGTTCATATCGTGACTTTGACTGCTTGATAGCCTTGACCAACTTGATTTTGTGATTTTTGTCCATATATTAACTAAAGGCAGGAGAGGAACTAAAAGTCACATTTTACCTTATCCTGATAAGGTAATTCTAGACCATTTCAAAGGAAAAAGAAGAAATTAAAAACATCTTCTCTTCAAAAGTATGTTGTTTCTAAACTACAGGTTGGTTGGAGTCCAGAACAAATATCAGGCCGAATGAAATATGAACAACTTAACTTCTATGTTTGTCCTGAGACTATATACCAATGGTTGTATTCTGACACTTGGGCTTATGATCAAGAAAAGCTCTATCAATATCTAAGATGGGGTAGAAAGAAAAGAAGATCTAAAACCAAAGGCAGAAGAGTTCATAAGTCTAAGATTCCCAATAGAGTTAGTATCCATCAAAGGCTAGAGATTGTTAACCGAAGACAAGAATATGGTCATTGGGAATCAGACTCGGTTATCTATCCTTACAAATATGCCATCAATAGCTTAAATGAGTTATTAACTGGTTATGTGAGATTTACTAAATTAAAAAGAAAGAAGGCTAACTTAACAGCTCAGGCTGTTGTTAATCAGTTATCAAATGAGGTAGCCAAAACATTAACTCTAGATAATGGCTCTGAATGGGTCAAACATCAAATCATATCTAAACAACTTAAGGTTCAAACCTACTCTGCTGATCCATATGCTTCATATCAAAGAGGGGCTAATGAAAATGTCAATATGCTCTTGAGAGGTTACTTGCCTAAAAGGTATAACATAACTAACTTAACCCAAGCTGAATTAGATAACATAGCTTGGGAGTTAAATAATAGACCTTAAGAAAAGACTGGAGTATCGTACTCCAGCTTAAGGTACGCCAAGAATCTCTGCTACAATTAACAAGTTCTAAACAAAAAGGAGGTCATTCTAAAGGCGAAGTGTTGCATTTGAAATTAGAATGTAGGCATAAATGCGCTTATTCTCGCCATTGTTTTTGGTATCATAATTTATATGGAAACTTATTTTTCTTGGTCGAAGTTTAAGGCGTATTTAAAAAAAACTAACGGCCTTGGGTTAGACAATCAAATATTAGCTGTTGCTGTTTCCGGATTTAACCGCATCAATCTCAGCCTGCTGAATACAAAGTTTCATCTAATCACCGGGTTAAAGAGTCTGGACTTAGCTGATTTTCCTCAATTTGTGACTGTCCATACGTCTCCCGCAGTAAAACACAACACCTTTTCTATTCTTAAAGATAACATACCCTTGATTCAGGCTTTAAAACCTAAATTTTTGTTATCTTACAAATCTACTGAAGCAATTGATAAATTGGTTCAAACTCTAAATCTTAGGTTACTAGTGGCCGGTTGGTCATTACGTCGGCAACTAGAAAATAAAAAAACATTTTACCTTCTCAAGCAGAAATTAAAACTAAGCAGCGTTTCTTTTAAAACGTTGACCACCGGGCAAATTTTGGCCAAAGATTGGAACTGGTGGTTAGCGCACAAGCAAGGCAGAGTCGTCCTACAAGACGCCGATCGAGTTTTAGGCGGTGGTCATGGCACTTTTATTATTCGCAACCAAGCCGATTTTGCCAAACTCCCCGACTGGCTAAAAGGTAAGCGGCAAATTTTATGTCTTGACTATATCAACGGTCAAGAACTGGCCGTCAACGGCTGTGTTTTGAACAATGGCCAGGTGGTGGTTGGCGAAATAAGGCAACAATTGGTGGATAAAGCCGGGCATTATTATGGCAATAATTGGGATAAAATATCAACCGATGTTTATCGACAGGTTTTCTCCCAGGTTACCCAATTAGGGCAACACTTATATAGTCAAGGCTATCGCGGTTTATTTGGTCTAGATATGTTTTTGGATACCAGCGGCAAAATTTATATCACTGAATGCAATGCCCGCTTGACTGGCAATTTGCCGGTCTCATCTTTTCTCCACTTATGGCACAACCTTATTCCTATCGAGATTATTCATTACCTGGTTTTTCTTAACCAAGATGACCTGATCAACCCTCAAGCCGCCAACCAAGCCTACGCCAATAATCTCTTTTACGGCGGTCACATAATACTAAAAAACACCACTGATAAATCAATTATTGTCAGAAAAAGCCTTAAACCCGGCTTGTATACCTATCGATCCGGTAGTTTTGTTTGGACTAGGCCATCTATCGGTTTCACTCCACCTGCCCCAGACCAAGTTATCTTAACAGATAGCCTTGTACCGGCCGGCACGGTTTTGAAACCGGGATATAAAATCGGCCGATTAATTTTTTCCACGCCTATACTTAACGGTAAAAAACTATCTGATTTTGCTCTTCAGGCTAGTCAATGGTTCATCGTCCAGTTATTCCCTAATCTGTCCACTAGTCTAAGCTCATCTTTGGTGCCCCAATCCTAAAAACCAACATTCATAGTTCATATCATACAGTCAGACATAAAATAAACAAAAAACCATAAATCTGTCTCGAGGTAAGCAAAACTAGGGTTACAAAAATAAAATCATTCCACCGTGGCATAGATCCGCCTGACTCCGGCCGAAGAGGATTTTTCTTTGAGTATTCTAAACTTGCCCACCTGGCTGGTTGAAACCACATGCGGAC
>JAJRVN010000061.1 GCA_024277325.1 Patescibacteria group bacterium
AACTTGGACAACCGCTTGGCTAAGCGCAAAGCTGCCGGCTGGTCATAACCGATTCCCAGCAAATAAAGCAGGTCGGCCCAGCCCATAACCCCCAGTCCGATTCGGCGGTTTTGGTTAACGGTGTATTTAATCTGCTCGAGCTGATATGACGAAGCGTCGATGACATTATCTAGCATCCTGACCGCCAACTTAACGGTTTTAGCCAACTCATCCCAGTCTATTGCATGCTTGGCAGCTGTCTTTTTAACATGTTTAATTAAGTTTATCGATCCCAAGTTGCAGGCATCAAAAGGGTGAAGCGGCTGCTCACCACAGACATTGGTGGCCTGGATCGGGCCGGCCACATCTATTATGGGATTGTTTTTGTTGATTGTGTCCAAAAATATCATGCCCGGGTCGCCGGTTGACCAAGCCAGGGCGGCGATTTGATTAAACAAGGTCGAGGCTTTGATCTCTTGGACCACTAGACCGGTTCTGGGGTTGATTAACTTCCATGTTTTATCGGCCAAAACCGCCCGCATAAACTTGTTGCTGGCACCGACGGACAAATTAAAATTCGAGATAGCATCCTCGGTTGATTTACAGGTGATAAACTCAAAAATATCCGGGTGCCAATCATTTAAAATCCCCATATTGGCCCCCCGCTTTTTACCGCCTTGCATCACCTGTCGGGTGGCCGCATCAAAGACCTTCATAAACGACACCGGCCCGGTAGCAAAACCGCCGGCCGACTTGGTCACGGCATCACCTTTCGGCCTTAATTTAGAAAAGTTAAAGCCGGTGCCGCCACCCTGCTGATGGACCAAGGCCGTCCACTTAACCGCTTCAAAGATAGCCTCCATTGAGTCATCGATCGGCAAGACAAAGCAATTAGCCAGCTGGTTTTGGCGAGTGCCGGCATTGTTAAGTGTTCGGCCTCCAGGTAAAAACTTAAGCTCCGTCATGACTTGGTAAAACTTTTCTTGCCATTTGCTTACTTGGCCTTTGTACCTTTTTTCCACCAAAGCCAGGGTCTTGGCCACTCTCTCAAACATCTGTTTCGGCGTTTCTATCGGCTGGCCGGAGGCGTCCTTTTGCAGGTATTGGTTTTTGATTACTTTCAGCTGGTTGAGGTTAAGGTTTAACTCGTCGCCCCTGACGCCAAGAACTTGGCGCTTAACCCTGTCTTGGCTTTTTCGCTGGCGGTAAAGGATGTAGTTTTTGGCTACTTGGTAATGGTTGGCCGCCATTAAAACCTGCTCAACTATGTCTTGGACTTGCTCTACGTGGGGATATTTTTGGTTGTTGGTTTTGTTTAAAAGACCGACCACCACCTCTGTTAACCTTTTGGCTTCGGCTTGAATCTTTTTTGAATCAGCGCCCTTGACGCTGATAAAGGCTTTAATTATGGCTTGGGTTACCTTGGCTTTGTTAAAAGCCGTTAGCTGGCCGTTTCTTTTTTTTATCTTTGTCAGTTTCATGTTTATTTATAAAAATTTATTTAAGTTGCGAATTTAGTCGCTTTAACCTTTACATACCGAGTAGCCGCAGGTTTGGCAGGTAAAACAGCCGCTTTGGCTTTGCATTTGGGAACCGCACTCGGGACAACGGTTTTCTTGGCCATCACCGATTTTGGTTGACATCACTTGGTTGGTTTTAGAACCGTCACGATAGACCGTGATGCCCTTGCAACCGGTTTTCCAAGCCAACCGATAAGCTTGGGCCACATCCTCGACCGTAGCCTCGGCCGGTAAGTTAATGGTTTTGGAAACTGAATTATCTATCCATTTTTGCCAGGCCGCCTGCATTAAGACGTGCTGTTTGGGCGATATCTGCTGGCTTGTTACCAAAACTTTTTTAAACTCTGACTTGACCGGCAAATCAGCCAGTTTTTCACCGGCCAACAAAGATTTGATTATGGCCTTTTTATCAGGCAGGTAACTTAAGATCTGGTCAAAGACCGGGTCGATTATGGTCTTTTGTTTGACCTGCTTGTCTTCATACAACAATCGCCGTTTGGAGACTAAGGAAAAGACCGGCTCGATGCCTGAGGATGTATTAACCAATAATGAAATCGTCCCAGTCGGCGCCACGGTCAACAAAGTGGCGTTTCGATATTTCTCAGCTGTGCCGGCATAGACAGAAACATCAAAGTTGCCAAAAACTCCCCTTTCTTTGGCCAGTTGCTTGGAAGCATCTTCCGCTTGACGGCGAATAAACTTGGCGATTCTTTCCGATAACCTGAGCGACTGGACCGAGCCATAAGGAATGCCCAATAAATAAAAAAGGTGGGCCAGGCCCATAACGCCCAAGCCGATCTTGCGATTGCCATACTTAACTATCTTCTCTACTTCAGGCAAAACATACTGGTTAACCTCAATCATATCATCTAAGAACCTAACGGCCAGATGAATCGTCTTGGCCAGGTCATCCCAATCAATCTCATACTTTGGCCCGCCGAACCAGCCCTGGCCGGCAACTTTTCTGACATGGTTAGATAAAACAATCGAAGTTAGGTTGCAACTCTCATAAGCCAAAAGCGGTATCTCTCCGCATGGATTGGTGGCCCACAGCCTGCCCAGGCTGGGTGTTGGATTGTCTTTTTCTATCCTGTCCAAAAATATCATGCCTGGGTCGCCGGTGGCCCAAGCCGATTTAATAATCTGGTTAAACAAGGTTCTGGCCTTAACCCTCTTTGTTTTTAAGCCGGTCCGCGGGTTGATCAAAAACCAAAACTTGTCTTGTTCAACCGCTTCCATAAACTCGTCAAAGACGCCGACCGAAACGTTAAAGTTATCCATTGTTTTGTCTTTGGCTTTAAGTTGGATAAAATCCAGAATGTCCGGGTGGTCGATATTTAAAATGCCCATGTTGGCTCCCCGCCGTTTGGCTCCTTGGAGAATCTTGGACAAAGCCGCCGAATAAGCTTGGAGAAAATCAACCGGGCCCGAAGCGGCATTAGGGACATTTTTGACTTTATCATTTTTGGGTCTGATGGCCGAAAAGTTAAAGCCTGTGCCACCGTTGTTTTTTTGGATATAGGCTGCCTCACCCAAGGTTTTAAAGATATCCGGAATCGAGTCTTTAATCGGCAAAACAAAACAGGCTGACAGCTGGCCGGTGCCGCCCGGATTGCCGGCTTCAAACATCGCTTTTCCGGAACAAACAAATTTAAAATCGCTCATGGCTTGGTAAAACTTGTCCGACATCTCACGGACAATTCCGTTTGTGTGCCAGTTGATCTCGGCCTTGGCCATATGGCGGGCCACTCGGTAAAACATCTCTGTCGGCGTTTCGGTAAAACGGCCGTCAAGGTCGGTCATTAAATATCGCTTCTTAGCTATTTCCAAGGCCAAAGGCGTCAGCTTAACCGGTTTTGATTGTTTTGATTGTTTTGTCATTTTTTAACCATCGCACTTTGAATAACCACAAGTCGGGCAAGTATAACAACCTTCGCTGACCGTCATCAACTGGCCACACTCCGTACAAACCTCGTCTTGGTTAGCCACTTTAGTTAACTTACTGGTCCTAAAACCGTTGGCTTCGTCATTGTCGGCGTGGCTGGAGAAATCCGGCTTTGAATCGGTTTGGCTCTGGAGAACCTCTTGCTTGCGGCTGCCACTGACATAGGCGGTCATGCCTTTGCAGCCCAAGCGCCAAGCCAAACGATAAGCCTGGGCGATATCTGCCGGTTTAGTTGATGGCGGAAAATTAATCGTTTTGGAAATGCTGTTGTCAACAAACGCTTGCATCGCCGCCTGCATCTTAACCTGGTCTTTGGCCGAAATATCTTGGGAAACCTTATATATCCTCTTAATCTCATCAGGCAGGCCACTTATCTGCTGGCAACTACCCTGTTGCCTAATTTGGTTAAAGATTAGAGTTTGGTCAAGTTCAACACCGGCTTGCTTTAGTCGTTTAATCGCTTTTTTGAAAAGGCGCGACTCATAATATATCTGCCGATAATCATCGCCGGCACCTTCATGGGTCTTCATTAAATACGACAAGGCAAAAACCGGCTCGCAGCCATAGCCTTCCAGAGCCGATATCGTGGCTATGGCTCCGGTAGGAGCTATCGTCATCTGGGCGGCGTTTCTTATACCGTGCTTTTTGATTAAGCGAACCAGGCTTGGCCAGTTCAGCTTCGGCCGGCCGAAGTCATCATCGCTTTGGAACAAAGGCGCCGGCGGCCGCCAACCTCTAGCCCGGCCTAGTTTTTGACTGGTGCCAACTATCCTGGCATCATAAATGCTGTCCTTGATTAAGGGAAACGGGCCTCTTTCTTTGGCCAGTTCAACCGAGGTTTTGATGGCGTGGTATCTGATAAACTCGATGATTAAAGAAGCCAGGCCAATACCTTGTTTTGAGTCGTAGGCCACTCCGACTTCATACATTAAATCAGCCAAGCCCATTATTGACAGACCGATGCGGCGGGCTTTTTTGGCCGCTTCAGCTAATTCCGGCACTGCTGAAACATAGCGGTTAGCATCTATCACATCGTCAAGAAACCTAACCGCCCAGTAAGTAGTTTCCGCCAATTTGTCCCAGTCAATCTGGCCGTGGGTCAACTTTATGGACGCTTTACCCTTGGTTACCGTCCAAGTCTTTTTAACGTGGGTGAGCAGGTTAATGCTGCCTAGGCAACAGTTTTCATAAGGGCCTAAAAACTGTTCACCGCACGGGTTGGTGGCTTCAAGTTGATACACATTGGGTATCGGGTTTGAAGCTTGGGCGGTATCTAAAAATAAAACGCCCGGCTCGCCATTGTTATACGAGTTGTCAACAATCAGCTGGAATAATTTTTTGGCCTTGATTCTCCGCCAGGTTTCTTGGGTTCTAGGGTTGACAAGATAAAACCACTCGTCCTTGGCCGCCGCTTTCATAAAGCCATCGGTTATACCAACCGAAATATTAAAATTAACGATCAACCCTTCCTTTTGTTTAACCGAAACAAAATCCACTATGTCCGGATGCCAAACCGGCAACACCGCCATCGCCGCCGACCGCCGACCGCCGCCTTGGCCGATGATATCAAAAGCCGTGTCATAAATTTTTAAAAAAGAAACGGCGCCGGTAGCCTTGCCTTTGCTTGAACCTATACTGTCCCCCTTAGGTCTGATTTGACCGAAAGAAAAGCCAACACCCCCACCGGTTTGTAAGATAAGAATGGCTTTTCTTAAAGTTGAAAAAATGCCTGTCTCGGTTTTGCCCAGCTCATCGCTAATCGGTAAGACAAAGCAGTTGGCCAACTGCCCCAGCTGGGAACCGGCATTGGCCAATGTCCTGCCATTGGGTAAGAATTTTTGCTTGAGCATCAAGTCTTCAAAGCGGTCAGCGATCTGGCTTATGGTCAAGCCATCGCGATAGTTGTTTTCCGCATAAGCCACCACCTCAGCTACCCTCTTGATAATGTCTTCGGGTTGTTCAACCAAGCGGCCTTCGTCGTTTTTTAAACTATATCTTTTAATGAAGATATCATAAGCGGTTTTGGTCAACCGCCGTTGCAAGTTGGTGGTTTTTTTCGTAGTCGCCTTATCCATTGTGGCTTTTGTCTAATTTATTAATTAGTTGGTCAAAATCGTTGATATTATCAAAATCAAGATAAACCGAAGCGAAGCGGATGTAGGCCACTTCATCTAAATGGCGCAGGCGGCGAAGAATGGCTCCACCGATCTGTTTTGAACTGATCTCGCTTTGGTTCTTGCGCAAAAGCTCCTGTTCGACTTTATCGATCAAGCCGTCTATGTCGTCGATCTTAACCGGCCTTTTGTTGCAGGCCTTCAACAGGCCGGCTTTAATCTTATGCTTGTCAAAAATCTGTCTTGAGCCATCTCTTTTGATTATCCACAGCGATGGTGTTTCTATCTTTTCGTAAGTGGTAAACCGGCGATGGCAACTTAAACATTGGCGGCGGCGGCGAAGAATGTTGGCATTGTTATTAAATCGGCTCTCAACTACCGAATCCTGGTTATGGCCGCAAAAAGGACAGATCATGTTGTTAAAACCTTTTCAAGTTTGTAATTTTTAAACATCGTTTTTAATTTAAATTGATCTAAGCTTAAATAATCAAGCAACCTAAAACTCTATATTTAGCGCTGCGGTTTTCAGTAAAACACTAGATTTATGGTTTGTCAATTATAAACAAATATATCAAAATATATCAATTTTGATTTTAAGGTGATGTTTATTTTTACATATTTAAGAAAAAATACAAAACCGCGAAAAAATGATCAATTCTTTTAAAATAAAGCTTTATAAACGTTAATTTTCACTGAATGAACGCCAGCTGTCCTGCAAATAGGCCAAGTAATCTCGGCCTGTCAAAAATAACCTGGTCAGCTTATCCTGCCAACACAGGCTGTTAGTAACCTTCGACGGAGCGCTGTTTAGGCCAAAATGACGGCTGATCATCAAAGCCCTTAAAAGATGGTACGGCTCGGTAACGATTAAAACGCTCTGCCAGTTATTTTGGTCGATTATCCGCTTGGCGAACTTGATATTTTCCCAAGTGTCGCTTGAGTCATTTTCCGTCCAGATGATGGCCGGATTTATGCCTTGGTGTCTGGCCAAGCTTGCCAGTATCTGAGCTTGACTGGGTTGGTCAAGCTGGTCCCGACCTCCGGTCATAATCAGTGCTTTGACTTTATTGTCTTTAACCAAACTAATACCCTTATCCAGCCTAGCCAATAGGCATTTGTTTAGCTGGCCGTTAATGTAGGTTTTAGTTCCTAAAACCACCGCCACATCGGCCGCAGATTCATTCTTGGGCCAAAAACTTGACCTGACTAAAAACAAAACAAAGCCCAAAACCAAAACCGCCAAAACCACTCGAATCAAAAAAACCAAACCACCGATCAATTTAGTCATGCTTTATTGTACTTTACAACCATAATCAAACTCCAGGCCTGGCATAAACATAAATTTGACAATTTAATTTGAATATGCTAGCTTCTATACTTAGAAAATGAAACCAAAGGAACCTGACCATAATTCAGAAATTGATAACCAACCCCCGCAAGGGGGTATTTTTTTGGCCTTTTTAATAAATTTAATAAATTTATAAGGAGGATGTATGCCATCAGCCAAAAGGAAAGCTCCGGTCGGTTATCTCCCCAATGATAAACCGCCGTTGGGACAGTTAATCATCCTTGGTTTCCAACACATCTTAACTATGTTTCCGGCCACTGTTTTAGTGGCTTTGCTCGTCGGCTTCGATGTTGGAGCGGTTTTAGTGATTTCCGGATTAGCTACTATAACAGCCCTTGTCCTTTCATATCGTCTAAGCGGCAAGTTTATTCCTTTGTACTATGGTTCCAGCTTCTCATACATCGCTGCCCTGGCGGCGATAACCCAGGCCAAGTTCGGCGTTTATGCCGGCAAAGAACTGGTTTCATTGGCTCAAGTTGGTATCGTAGCCACCGGCGTGGTCAATATTCTTATCGGCTTTGTGATTAAAAAATTCGGCAAAGAGTCTTTAGACAAAATCCTGCCCCCGATCATTACCGGCTCTGTCGCCCTGGTGATCGGTATCGCTTTATCCAAGGCGGCCTTGGATATGGCCCAGGCTAACTGGTCGATAGCCTTGTTTACTTTATTGGTTACCACTCTAAGCTCGGTTTATTTGAGAAATCGGGGTTTTTTCGGCTTAATCCCGATTCTTATCGGCGCCACGGCCGGCTATCTGGTCAGTTGGTGGTTTGGCCTGGTTGACTTATCTGGGGTCAGTCAAGCTGCCTGGTTTAGCTGGCCAAAATTCAGCTTGCCGGCGTTTACTAATCCTCGAGCCGCTGAAGCGGTCGCCGCCATCGCGGTCATCGCTGTAGCCACCATACCCGAGTCAACCGCCCACCTATACCAAATCAGCTTGTATGTTGATAAACTGGCCAGCAGATTGAAAAAGAAACCGTATCGTCTAAGTCGACTGATAGGCTTGAACTTGATCTTAGATGGTATCGGCGACATGATCAACGGTCTCTTTGGCGGCGTTGCCGGCACTAATTATGGAGAAAACAACTCTCTTATGGTTATAACTCAAAACTACTCCGGCTGGGCTTTGATGGCCGCCGGCTTGATCGCTATCTGCCTTGGCTTTGTTGGCAAATTAAGCGCTTTAGTGGCCAGCGTACCCTTGGCGGTTACCGGCGGACTGGCGGTTTATCTTTTCGGTGTCATCGGCATGCAAGGTATTGCCTTGATTATGTCTGAAAAAGTTGACCTTTACCGGCCCAGTCAACTAGCTATCGGGGCTATTATTCTCGTGGTCGGCATCGGCGGACATATAGGCTTTAACGGCAACTTACCGATACCGATTATGCAAAGTATTTTTCCCAACGGCTTGCCGGCCATAGCCACAGCCGCGGTTTTAGGTATCGTCCTTAATCTGATATTTAGTTTCATACCGGCCGATGATAATTAACTTTAACCAAGCCAATCTTGTTGCCGAACCGGCTGATGTTGGCAATGAGCTGACCCACCACTACCATGGGCCAACCAAATTTGAGTATCTGATTGACTGGGGCTTTGAGCTCAAAAAAATACAAAGTTATCAAACCCCAGTCGACCAACGCTGGCTGGTCGGCCACACACCAAAGGAAGTTGAGATCTTGGAATGGCAAGACCACCGGTTTAGCGGCTGGATGGACCAACTAACCCTAATCGCCAATCATCCTCAAGTCTACAACAACAGAGAGCTCAAAAAAGCCTATACCAATACTTTGGCTAAAATTTTTGAAGCTATCGCCCAGCGGGCAACAAACGGCCAAGATCGAGGCCTGCCATTAGGCATCATCCGAGCCGGGGCCATTGCCGCCTACTTTTTACACCCCAATAAAAAACGGTTGCTGGTCAATATGAAAAGGTTGCCGTTTAAAGACGGTCGGTTCGGGGTTGGCCTTATTGATAAAGCCGGGGTTTTAAGCCAAAATTTTAGTGGCCAAACCATCGAAATCGACGAGGTTTTTTTAGCTTCCGGCCTGACCATTATCAGCCTGCTTAAAATCCTCAACCAATTAAATAATTTACCGGCTAAGGTTAATATCATTGCTCCTTTTGTAACACAAGTTGGTATTCAATGGCTGCTGCAAATCGGCCAAAAACTTAATTTATCTATAACAATCACTGGTGTACGCTTGTACTGGCATTTAGATGAAAACCTATATGTCCGAGAAGTCGACAGCCGGCCGATTTATCAGCGCTTGGCCAAGCAAGTTGCCCAACCGGTTTTTGCCGGGGGCGATGCCGGCGACTTGGTTGACGGCCTTATTCCAAACTTGTATTAAGGTTTGGCTTTAACTACAGCCATCGTATCTAAAAAAACAGCTGTCAAAAACAGCCGGACTAAATCAACTTAAGTGTTGTAAAATAATGGTATGAGATGGCAATCCAAAGCAGGTTTAAGTCTATTGCTGTCATTTTGGCGACTTATGGTAGCCCAACCGGCTTTAGCTGATGTTGATGTAGACAAATATTTTTTAGTTGGTGATAGCCCCAGTCCATTTACCAACGTGGCTTATTTAGTTAACCACTTGTATAAAGTTTTGCTGGTTTTTGGTGGAGTTTTAATTTTTTTGTTTATTATCTTCGGCGGTTTAATGTATATTAAAGGGGCCGGCCAAGAACGATCCGATGACGTTAACAAAGGTCAAAAGGTCATAACTTGGTCCATAATCGGTTTTCTAATTCTTTTTAGCGCTTATTGGATAATTCAAATTATCCAGCTTATCACTGGAGTGCCGATTCTTGGTTAATAAAAATGATATAATTGACTATGTTGTTTGGATCTATCTTTGGCACTATTCAGCCACCAACCGGAAACAGTGTGGGTAGTTTTTCAGCCAGCCTAATGGGTTTAAGCCATTTCATCAGAAACATTATTATTCTTCTTTTTATTGTCGCCGGCTTGTATGCTTTTTTTAATTTTATCATCGCCGGTTTTGAGTTTATCAGCGCCGGCGGTGACAGCAGTAAAATATCCAAGGCTTGGGGAAAAATTTGGCAAAGCATCTTGGGGCTTGTTATTATGATCGCCGCTTTTGCTTTAGCCGCCATTATCGGCAGTGTTTTATTTAACAGCTGGAAGTTTATCTTACAACCCAATATTCCCAGCCCCAGTTCACAAGCTCCTCAATCTAATAACACTCAGTCTTTAACACCGGAGCTTTATTACGGTCCAACTTATACTCCTGCTCCCACTCTTCATGTTAGCCATGTAATACCCTCTTCTACACCCATCCCTACCCTTCCTCCCCCAACTCAAACCCCAACCCCAGTCCCAACAATAAAACCCAATGTGCCGTTGCTATAAGCACAAAAGTTTGTATGTTTATATATATAAATGAATCTGTAGCCCAAAGGCAGTTAATTCGTCTTATGTCTAAATGAGTTGGTAAAAAATTATTACGACTGAACCATCTCTTGAAGTCCGGTAAACTGAAGGGCTAGACGCCATAAAGCCCAGACCGCCAACAAAACAAACAAACCGATAATCGAAGTGGTTATCTTTTTTTGAGCTTTGGAAACTTTATCACTGTCTCCGCCGGCGGTTAACCATTCAAAAGCTCCCCAGATAAGAAAGATAAAAACCGCTATAGCCCCAAGCTTGATAGCCAAAGTGTAAACATTGGTTAAAATACTGCCAACCGTACTGCCGGTACCAGGAAAATCAGTTAAAGCACTGCCTAAATCGGTTGTGTTTCCAGAAGAGTTAGCTAAAGCTGTTTTAATTAAATTCAATTTCATATTCTATGAACACTTAATGGTTAATGTTTGCCAATTAATCGGGCAAAGAATATTCAAACCGATAAACGGCAGGAAGAATTTTAAAATAGCAAGAACACTGACCAAGACCAAAGCCCCGATCAGGCTGTTGACGATCCTTTGTTGGGCTTTTGACACCTTATCACTGTCACTGCCAGCGGTCAGCCACTCAAAAGCGCCCCAAACCAAAAAGATAAAAATAGCCAAACCGGCAACAATCAAGCTTAAATTCCATAGGGTTTTAATTAAGTTGGTAAAGGCTGCGCCGGCCGGACCTTTAAACTTATCGCTTATAACCCAGTTGGTTATATACCCACTGTCATTAGATGTGGCTTCGGGTACTTGAGTAATCGGAAGTGCTGTTGGGGTTGGTAAATCAGCTGGCGGAGTAGTAATCGTCGGCATTATGATCCTTTCAAAACTGTCACCACTTTAGTTAAATTAAGCATATCAATTCCGGTTATCAGGCTGATTATTTTGATTATGATAATGGCGGCGACAACCACAATTAAACCTAATAAGGCATTAAACATTTTTTTGGTTGCGTTGGCCACCTTACCGCTATCTCCACCGGCCGACATCCATTCTAGGCCGGCGATAATGAACTGGGTTGCCATCCATAAACCAGCAACTATGGTTATAAATGAAACCACTAGGGAAATAATCGAGGCTAGAGCTACGGCCCCGCCACCGCCTTCATTTGGAATAAATCGTCTGTTAAATAAGTTGTTTGGCAATAAATTAAGCTGTGTTTCAGACATTTGCTTTATTTTATCACAAGACGCATGGTTTTATTAATTTAAAAGTTGAGTTGGTTTAAAAATAACCTTGTTTGAATATTGTTTTAATTAACAACAAATTCAACCTCGGAGGTTGAATTTTGTATAGGTTTGGCTTGCGCGTGATTTTTGCTAAAAACCAAGACTATATATATGTATGGTAGGTTTCAACCCGGAAAATAAATTCGAAACTTGGCTTGTGGGCTGGTTTGGTTTTCGACCTGGCATAAAGCTTTTAAGCTTAAGTTTCTTAATTAGCCTCGCCCTCGTGGCCGGGGCTTTGTTAACTGGTTTTAATTGGTTTAATTATTTCAGCCAGCCGTTGTGCCAATGATAATCAAGCTAAGTCTTAAAACCATAACCGGCCGGTTGATTAAGTCACTTGAAGATGTGGTATCAACTTTAGCCGGCTTTTGGTTTCATCCTTTCTTGACCGTTTCCCGCTTGCTTGAAAGAAGTGGTTTAACGGTATCTATCGTTAATTTTGGCATCACCCTTTTGTTTATCTGGCTGGCCCAAATCATCAAGCAACCCCAAAAATTAGGCTATGTTTTAAGGCTTTTGATCTGGTTTAAGATCGCCGGGCTGGTCGGTTTGGTGTTTTTGATTTTGTGGCTTGTGGTCAGTCTCAAACCAAAACAAAAACACCAAATTTTATCGGTTAGCTTTATCTTTATTCTGCCGGCTATCTGGCTCGTTGGCAGATCAATCTGGTTGATCTTAGCTGAGCCGGCAACTACGATAATTAACTTCATTTTCCTTTATCTGACCGTTCTTATCGGCCTGATCGAGGTTATCTTTATCTATTTTTGGCTAAGGCTTATCGCCAAGCAGCCTTGGCTTGACAGTCTGGCCGCCATTATCGCCGGCGGCCTTTTATCTTATTTGTTCAAACAAATAATCTGCTTATGGCTCTAAATTCAAAATCCAGCCACTTGCCACCTTTGCCTTTTAAGCCAAAAGTTGTCAATCAAACCATTCTTGATTTAAGTTGGCAAGACAAAAACATCGAGAACATGATCGGAGCCACCCAAGTACCCTTGGGCGTGGCCGGCCCGGTTGAGATTCCGGATTTGGGCAAGTTTGTCGTTCCTTTAGCCACTACCGAGGCAGCTTTGGTAGCCAGTGTCAATCGAGGCTTAAAAACCCTAAGGCAGGCAACTCATCTTCAAATTGCCGTCCGTTATGCCGGGATGACGCGGGGGCCGATATTTGAAGCTGGCGATTTAAAAACCGCCATCGCCGCCGGCCGGGCCATTAAAACCAAGCTCGTACCCCTGTTTAAGCAACGCTTAAAAGACATCAGCCAACATACTAATCTGATAAAGATTCAAACCCAAGTTTTGGGGCGATATTTGTTCGTCCGCTTCCGATTTGACACCGATGAAGCTATGGGCATGAATATGACTACCTACGCCGCCACCGCTTTATCCGAGATCATAAGCCGCCAACTTGGCCTTAAACTAACCACCGTCTCGGCCAACTTTTGTTCGGACAAAAAGCTGTCGTTTTCCAACTTCTTTTTTGGCCGTGGTTATCAAGTTTGGCTCGAGGCGGTCATCAGCCAAAACAGCCTTAAAAACATCTTAAAAACCAACATTGATAATCTGGTTAAGGTCTACCAGCAAAAGATCTGGTACGGCACCTCGATGGCCGGCGGCTTTAGCTTTAACGCCCAGGTTGCCAACGTCATCGCCGCTTTTTACTTGGCTACAGGCCAGGACCTCGGCCATGTGGCCGATAACAGCCAGGCCACCTTGGTTATGGAAAAACCAGATAAAGATCTTTACTTATCTTTGTTTTTACCCAACCTAAATATCGGCGTTGTCGGTGGCGGCACCAAACTACCCTGTCAAAAAGAAGCTATTGATTTAGTTCTTAAGGGGTTAAATTCGGAATACGCCGGCAAAAAATCAGCGGTTTTAGCCTCAGTTTTGGCGGCGGCGGCGGCGGCCGGCGAGCTGTCGCTCTTGGCGGCCTTGTCCACCAACACTCTAGCTTGCGCTCACAAAACTCTATCCGGTTACGGTAAGGGGGACAAATGAGTTTGATTATCAAGTTTAAGCGCAGTTATCTCATCAAGGCCAATAACTACACGCCGGCCGGCCGGGTAACCAGCCAAGACTTAAGCCGGCGGTTTGGCCTGGCAACCAATCCGGGCATCGCCCTTGGAGTTAGCCAAAAAGCGGTCCCGGCTGTTGATGAGGATAGCCTCACCCTGGCTTATCAAGCGGCTAGGCCGATTATCAAAAATTATCAAGACAAGATCGGGGCTTTGTACTTTGGTTCGGAAAGCCCGCCTTACGCAGTGAAGCCGGCGGTGACTTTGTTGGTCGGCTTTTTGGACCTGCCGGCCGATCTGTTTGGCGCCAATCTGGAGTTTGCTTGTCGAGCCGGCCTGGAAGCGGCCATCATTACCGCCAATTTTGTCGAGGTTGGCAAGATAAGGTATGGCTTGGCCATCGGCTCGGACACCGCCCAAGCTAAGCCCGGTGATGTCTTGGCGATAACGGCCGCGGCCGGGGCTTCGGCCTGGCTTCTTGGCCACAAGCCCGAAGCCGGTAGTTTAAAACTATTAGCGGCCGCCAGCTACATCAGCGATACTCCCGATTTTTGGCGGCATAAAGAAAATTCTTATCCCAACCATGGCGGCCGCTTCACCGGCCAACCGGCCTACTTTCACCACCTGGAAACCGTCTATAACAATCTCTGCCAACAAACAGGCTGTCAATCTCAAGATTTTGCTAAAGTGGCCATTCACGCCCCCAATCTCAAATTTCCCTTAAGATTGGCAAAAAAATTAGGTTTTGGACCCAAGCAGATTGAACCATTGTGGGTTGATAACCATGGTAATCCCTACACCGCCTCGGTCATGATTCAAACCGTGATTAAATCAAAAACCTTAAAACCAAAACAAAAATTATTGGCTTTAAGCTTTGGCTCCGGCGCCGGCAGCTTGGGTTTAATTTTAGAAAAAGTATGACAAATATATATCTTA
>JAJRVN010000062.1 GCA_024277325.1 Patescibacteria group bacterium
CAGTTAACCAGAACCATTTTTATTGATACCGATAATCCCAACTACCCTCGTTTGATAGCAAAGATCACAGCTGATGTTTATAAAAACTAAATTAAACAATCCAAATAGTACCTTGCTTATCCGGCCGGTTTCCGCCCATTCTGGTCCGGATAAACAAGAACTTCAAAGCCAACTTGACTATTCATCGATCGGAATGATGCATCAACCAAGTCAAAACTTAATCTCAACAGGAATGGTGTTTTTAACTTTTATTATTCAATTGTTGCTGATTGTGTTGTTAGTGGTTTTGGTTAAATATTTTTATCAAAAGGCCAAGCCAAGTCGGAGTTAGAATGTATCAGATCTCGCTTATCGCCGCCTTTATCGCTGGCATGGTAGCTTTGTTTGCGCCATGTTGTATCACTTATCTTTTGCCGGCCTATTTCGGCAATATATTCAAAGAGAAAAAGCGTATCTTTACCATGACGATTATCTACTCTCTTGGCATTATGACGATTATGTTGCCGGTGGTTTTAGGCATGCGCCTTTTAACCCAATTATTTTTTAAGTTTCATGACACGACGTACATTATAGGCAGCGTTCTGATGTTGGTTGTGGCTGTCTTTGCTCTTTTGGACATCAAACTGCCGATGCCTCGTTTTGCCACCAAGCGGCAAGCCGTTGATGCTCCGTCAACCTATATTTTAGGCATTGTTTCCGGGATTACCTCATCTTGTTGCGCCCCGGTATTAATGGGGGTTTTAACCTTGAGCGCTTTCTCGTCAACCACAATGACCGCCCTGGGTGTTGGCATAGCCTATGTTGCCGGCATGGTGGCTCCGTTATACCTTGCCTCGGTTTTTATTCACAAAAGAAACATTCTCCAAAAGCCGATTTTTCGGCAAGTGGTAACTAAATTTCGGCTCGGCCGCAGGGAATTTATTATCAGTGTTTCTAATCTTATTGCCTCAGCTATTTTTACCTTAACCGGCCTTATTATGGGGTTTTTAACCTTCACCGGCCGGTTGTCGATGGACCAATCCGATGCCGGTATTACCAACTCAATTCAAAATATAGCCTTTTACATAACTGACAGAATTGGCAATGCTTGGTTGCTGAATTTGGCTTTTATCATTGTTTCGTTATATCTTTTATTTAAGCTAAAACAGATATTGAATGAGGAAAACCAAGATTAGTGTTTGACATATACCCAATAGGGGTGTATAGTATAACCATGAAATCAAATAATCAAACTAGTCTAAAACAGCAAACCGCCAGGCGGTTAAGGATTATCCAAGGTCAGATAAACGGCTTACTTAAGATGGTAGAGAACGATGAGTACTGTATTGATGTCCTTAACCAAAGTTTGGCAGTCCAAAGTTCATTAAAAAGCGTGGACGCTCTCATATTGGAACACCACCTCCAAACGCATGTGGCTAAACAGTTTTTAACCCAGCCAGAAAAAGCAATAAAAGAATTATTAAAAATTTTTAAGCACTCAGCTAATAGGAGATTGTAAAATGATAAATTCAAACTATGCCGTTACCAGGCAATTCAATGGTGACTTTGAAGAAGCCGTCGGCAAAATTAAATCAAGTTTAAAGGATCAAGGCTTTGGTGTTTTAATCGAGATAGATGTAAGACAAACTTTGTCTCAAAAATTAGGAATTGATTTTGATAAGTATCTTATTTTAGGTGCCTGCAACCCGGCCAATGCCTATAAAGCCTTGCAGGCCGAGATCGAGATTGGCTTGCTTTTGCCTTGCAATCTGATTGTCTTTGAAAAAGCCGGCAATGTTTATATCAGCACCATAAAACCAAGCCAAGCTTTAACCCTATCGTCAAACCCTGTTTTTAAAACCATTGCCCAAGAAGTGGAAAACAAGCTTATCCAAGCTCTTGAAGAAGCCGTTAATTAAATTTATAAAGGAGGTTGTTATGTCATCATGTTGTTCCGGCGGCCACGATCATAAAGACAATGATCAAGGCCAAGCCAACCATCAAAACTATGACCATCAACACATGGTTCAAAAACCGCAAACTAAAGCAGTTGAGTACGTTTGCCCTATGCATCCGGAAGAAAAATCGGACAAGCCGGGTAAATGTTCAAAATGCGGCATGGACCTGGAGGCCAAGGAAAATTCTCTGGCTTCCGGCCACTCCGGCCACATGGGCCACGGATCGGCCAAAGAGTTTTTGAAAAGATTTTGGGTCGTCACTTTCTTACTTATTCCCTTAGTTTTAACCTCGGGGCCGGTTTTGAGATTTTTTGACTTAACCATCACCTTCCAAAAGTATATTCAGTTTATTTTATCAACAGCCATCTTCTATTATGGCTTAGTCTTTTTCCAACACGCTAGTCATGAAATTAAAGCCAAGGAATATGGCATGATGACCTTGGTGTCTGTGGCTGTTGGCGCCGGCTACTTATTTTCAGCGGCCAGCACTTTTTTACCCCAACTTGACGGCCAGTTTTATTTGGAGATCTCATCTTTAATCTGGGTACTTTTGTTCGGTCATTATTTAGAGGCTAAATCCAGCACTGCTGCCGGCGATGCTTTAAAAGAGGTGGCTAAACTATTACCAGCCGAGGCCCACCTGATCAAGGGCAGTGATACCGTAGATGTACCGGTGGTTGATCTTCAGGTTAATGATGTGGTTTTGGTCAAGCCGGGCGAGAAAATTCCAGCCGACGCCGTTGTCTTAAAAGGTCAAGCAGCGGTTGATGAAGCCGTGATCACTGGTGAGTCCAAGCCGATCGACAAGCAAAAAGGCAGCCAAGTGGTCGCCGGCTCTATCTGCTTGGACGGTTCTTTGGAAATTAAAATTGAGAGAGTTGGGAAAAACTCAACCGTTGGCCAGATCCATGCTTTAATCGCCCAAGCCCAGATGACCAAGCCTAAAACTCAGTTGTTGGCTAATCGGGCGGCTAAATGGCTGACCTTTTCCGCTCTTACAGTGGCTATACTGACAATTTTAATTTGGTCACTAGTGCTTGGCCAGCCGTTTACCTTTGCCCTGGCTTTGGCGATAACGGTTTTGGTTATCGCTTGCCCCCACGCTTTGGGCTTGGCGATTCCAACGGTAACGACGATTACGACCGCTTTAGCTACTAAAAATGGTTTGTTCATAAAGGATATGGGCAAGCTGGAAAGGATAAAAGATGTCGATTACGTAGTTATGGATAAAACCGGGACTTTAACTTATGGGATCTTCGGCGTTTCCGGTATCGAAACCTTTACCGATGTTTCCAAGGACGAGATTATAAAGGTAGCCGCCAGCTTGGAGGCTCATTCTTCGCATCCGATCGCGGCCTCGATCATTAAGTTTGCCAACTGCCAAAAAATCAAATCTGTTAAACCGGAAAACTTCCGCAACGTCTCCGGTAAAGGGGTGATTGGCCATGTTGACGGCGGTAAATATATTGTTGGCAACAAAGCTTTAATGTCGGAAAATGGCTTGTGGGACGAAGAAGCCGAGAAGTTGTCTGATCATTTTTCCAAAGAAGGCAAAACACTGGTCTTTGTAGCTAATACGGATAGCATTTTGGGAGCGGTTTTGTTGTCTGACAAAATCAAGCCGGAGTCTAAGGAAGCGGTTGCCGACCTGCATAAATTGGGGGTTAAAGTGGCTATGTTGACCGGAGATAACCAAGAAACCGCCCAAGCGGTAGCCAGCCAACTTGGTCTTGATGCTTACTTTGCCAATGTCCTACCGGAGAACAAGTATCAGCATGTCAAATCACTTCAAGATAAAGGTCATGTGGTGATGATGATTGGCGATGGAGTTAATGATGCCCCAGCCCTAACCCAAGCTGACGTTGGCGTGGCCATTGGCGCTGGGACTGATATTGCGGTCGAGGCCGGCGATGTGGTTTTAACTCGGAGTAACCCTAAAGACATTGTCCGCCTGGTTATCTTGGGTAGAAAGACTTATCGTAAGATGATTGAGAACTTGGTTTGGGCTGTCGGCTACAACATTGTGGCCATTCCGGCCGCCGCCGGCATCTTTGCTCCGTTTGGCTTCTTTTTATCTCCCGGAGTCGGCGCTTTCTTGATGTCTTTATCATCGGTCATCGTTGTTATCAACGCCTTTCAACTTAAGAAAGTTAAACTGGCGATTGAATAATTAGTCAACCAAGTGTTAACCCCAATTTTGGCAGTGGCCGGAATTGGGGTTTTTGCATGATTATGCTATCCTATAGTATACGTTATTTGTTTACCTGAATATATAATGACACCTGATCATCAACGAGAACAACCAATAAGCCGTTTAATTATGACAGATAAAGCCTGGGGAAAAATACAGTATCAACGATGGAAAGAGCTAATGGATAAGGGATTATATGAGGCAGCGTATAAAACCGCTCATCAAGTGAGCCAAGTTTTGGGAAAGTACAAACCTTCAGAGAGGCCAGAAATTGACTCTTCCCCATTAGAATGGTGGGATAGATATTATCAGGCTCTAAGACCATACTCAGATCAACAAATAGCTTCGGTTGCAGAAAGATTAGATGAAGTTTTCATAGACTTGAACAGTCCGCAGCTAAAAATAGATCCAGAACAAGACCCGAAAAAAGCCGAGGTGCTTGAATCTAGCCTAGCCGAGATGAGAACTTTATTTGATTTATGGACAAAGTGGCCGGGTAATTATGACCAGGCCGAAGGACAAGACGCACTGATATTATCGGTTTATGAAACTTATGTCAGGCTATCGATCATGACCGGTCGGACACAAGAAGCCATAAATAACACAATAGAATACATAAAAGATCTTCAAAGACCGCTGAAAAATATCTTGTATGATTTACTAAAAGGTATAGTGCAAGAGATAGATCCGAGCATGAGAGGGTCGATTCCCGAGTTGTCAAGATATGAAGACCCAATCGATTTGATTTGAAACAACTCAACCCACAATGATTTATACTAGATTAGTAATTGATTAATAAAGGAGTTCTTATGTTGATTGAAAAAGTTAAAAAAACAGCCGATGATTTGATGCCAAAGGTGGAGGAACTGGTTAACAAAGTTCCAGAGTTACCCGCCTCTTGGTCAGAGAAAACAGCCGATTGGCTTTACTATCTGATTATCATCGGTGTCATCTTTAACGGTTTGGCCTTGGTGATGATGCTTTTCATGCTTCTTGGCGGTTTTGGGGCCATGATAGCGGCACCGATGATGGTCGGGGCTGTTTTGGGGCCGATCATGGCAATTTTGGTTTTGCTGGCCGGTTCATTTGTGGCTTTGATGCTTGTTTTACAGCTTAAGGCCTTGCCTTTGATTAAAGCCAAAAAGCTTTTGGGTTGGCGGTACCTTTACTATGCGGTTTTGGTCATGATAGCCGGCATGTTGGTTTCGTTCAACCTTATCGGAGCTATTTTCTGGGGCGGAGTTTGCTTTTACATTCTCTTTAACCTAAAGTCGTATTTTAAATAAGCTTAAATATTTATCACACTTAAAAGAAAGTAACAGGAACCACGCTTTTTAAGCGCGGTCCTACCAACTACCACCACCCCCGCCACCACCCCCACCCCCCGATGAACCACCTGAAAAACCGGAGCCGCCGGATGAAGAACTGGCCGGATTAAAGGACAAACTTGAACTGGCGGATGAGCTGAATCCGGACAGCGAAGAACTGAAATCGGTCATTGAACTGTTGCCGGTCATTGAACTGGCATATTCAGGTGGGGTTAGGTTAAGGTCCTTCATGTCCTTAGCCAGTTGTTTGATAGTGCCAAGAGCGACAGCGTAAGGAATAATTCTTTCGATAAAAAGGTGTTTTTCTTTGATTTTATCTCGCCAAGCACCGAGTTTAAGGTTTCGTCTTAGGCCTTTGGCGTAAAGATATACCCGACTTCCCAGTGAAGTTTTTTGAGTTAGATTAAGCCCAACGGCAAAGTTGATAGCGATGGTCAACATTGTAGTTACGGAGGTAAAGAAATCGACGACGATGCTTGATTGATCGGTGGTTGAGGATTGGTAGTTTAAAATCCAGTAAACTCCCCAAGCCGATAGAATGATAAAGACCGTCATTACCCTGATCCAGATTATTAAAGCTCTTTTTTCTTTACTAGTGATTGTCAGAACAAAGCCTATAAAACATAATACTAAAACCGATGAGATGGCGGCATTGGAAAAAAAAGGAAGCAGGACGGAAGTTAAATAGACTTGAATGATGGTGATACTTATAGCTAAGCCAAGACCGATGGTTTTAATTTTTTGGGGGTTGTGGGTAAAATATCTGACCGTTGTCTGTTTGTAGATTGATGTTATAGCTTGGTTAAAGGTTGTGTAAAATTTGCTTTTGAGCGAGTCGAGGTTGACTACATTTCTGTTTTTAAATATGCCGTCAAAAAGGGTTTTTTGATAAGGGGCCAGGTTGCCATCGGCTTCCTTGAGTTTGATGAAGGTGTAGTTGGTTTTTGATTTTCGGCCGGTTGTGGTTAAAGCCGGTTCAATCTTAAGATATTTTAGCCTGGCCAGCTCAATGATTTCCGCAACCACATCTTGCGGGTCGACTTTTTCGTCCAGAAGCAAGCCCACCTGACCCGGAGTTAAGCCGGCTGGCGGTTCATAAGCTGTGATTGGTATGGTCAGTTTTTGAAACAAGCCTCGTTTCCGGCCGGATCCGGCCGGCAAGTAGTCACGGCCGTTTTTATACCAGTAGACAAATAATAATAGAGTTGGCAGAAGGATTAAAGGAACAGGCCAAAGTTTCAAGAAAAGAATTAACCAGTAGGGTGGAGGTTGCAAGCCGGCATTTTGAGGGAAGGCCAAGGCCACGGTTAAGTTTTTATTCCAAGTGATTGGGCCAGGGTAGTCTATTTTTACGGTTGTGTCGTCAAGCTTGGTAATTTGGCAGAGTTTATCATTAGATCCGATTTTACCGGAGTAGCATATAAATTTGGTAATCGGTGCCGGGGAAGAGATAGTAGCGGTTACTTGGATTAAAGGAAACTTCCAACCCTCGCCGGTTATATCCCAGTAGAGTTCCAGATGATCTTGAATCTTTTTAATGGGATATTTAACTTGGTAGGTGATGACATAGGTTTTTTGGCCGGTGAAAGTAACATCGGCATCGCCGATTTTAAAAGCGAGATTGTCGTTTTGCCAAATCCGACTGAATTTGTACGGTCGGTTTTTATCATCAGTTATTGAA
>JAJRVN010000063.1 GCA_024277325.1 Patescibacteria group bacterium
GAGACTGGGGATCAGGATATATTAGTGGCTTCGGCTTCCGGGAGTCCGAAGTTTGTGGTTACAAACTCCGGCAACGTCGGCATCGGGACGACGGGGCCGGGGGCAAGACTTGAAGTTGCGTTTCCAAATACTATGGTGGGGTTCAGGTTAAGAAACACTACTGTTAATCAAGCCTCTGTTGATATAACGACAGGTTCAGATCATGGACGAATTATCCTCCGTAATAGTAGTGGTGGTACGGGTATTAATTTAATAGCCTCTGGGGATAGTTATTTTATGAACGGCAACGTCGGCATCGGGACGACGAGTCCCCTAGCAAATCTTCATGTAGTCGGCCAATGCGTAACCGGTGACACTTTATTACCCATCCGCCGGCGGCGAAAACGGAAAAAATCCGATGATGATTCTGATGATGATCTGTGGGACTATTTTTTCTGCCGAATTGACCAGGTTTTACCGGGAGATGAGGTCTTGACCCTAAATGAAGTTACCGGCGCCCTAACCTACTCAAAAATCAACAAATTAATGGATATGGGCATCCAAGACGTCTATGAAATCACCACCAAATCCGGCCACACCATCACTACCACCAAAGAACACCCCTACTTAGTTTTAATCGACCAAGTGAAACCCCAAAATCAATTAGACCAATCGAGTATAAACCAAATATCAAATTCACAGGGAGGTTACCAGCATGCTTAACCAACTTACCAAAGTTATTGTTAACTTTATCACGATTGTAAAAAGAGGGGTTAAAATTTTTAGAAGTCGTGATATGGCCACCCTGTCATCTCGTGAGATAAGCACCCCCTCAAACCCTAAGCCCAACCAAACTAAGCCCATTACCGACTCATTCGCTTGCCCTTATTGCCAATCGCATCACTTCGTCAAGCGAGGTTTGAGAAAAAAGAAGTTTGAATATGTCCAACTCTATTTATGTAAAAACTGCCACAAAACCTTTACCCCTCACATCACCAAAGGCAAACACTATCCCCTAACCATTATTTTCGATGCTATCAGTTATTACAACCTAGGTTATTCATTGGAGAAAGCCTGTCAATTAGCTAATCAAAACCTAAATCAAAGACAGGTTAAGTCAAGATCTGGCCAACAATCAAGCAATCGCCGTTACCAACAATCCAGTCCTATTTCTCCGGCAACTCTGTCATCATGGCTGTCTGAATTTAAAGACAAATGCCGTTTTTTAAGAATGAGGCAGTTCGCTATGAAAAAATACGCACCGGCGGACATGGTTATCCATGCAACCTTGGCCCACCGCCAGTTATATCGCTTCCACTTTCACCAAGCCAAATGTGAATTGATGATTCAAGAAGATTTTAAACATCGCCGGTTTGGCCCGCTCCAAGAATTTCTAGAAATGGTGCCGGCCGAGTGCCCTCACCAATACTTCACCACCGGCTTAAGAGCATCAGAAACTCCGTTGGCTTTTTCTAAAAAGCAAATGATTGTCAGAAGTAAGCAAAATTACGCTACTCGTATGGCTAAATTCGTCCTTCAGTCGGTTAATGATCGGCGCCGGCGGCATGAAGCTTTACAAAAATTTATGCTTTACAACGACTCGGTCACCGTGGCTACCGAGGTGCCTGTCTATTTAACCCGGGACGACCTTGAGCACATGCAGACCCAGCTTGGCTTTGAAATGTATCTTCGGGCCAAAAACAGAATATCTGAAGGACAGGAAATCCCAACCAAAGATGGCTTGCCGAAATTAATTACCGGCCATATTGATTTTATCCAGATCAGAAACGGCCAAATACATATTTTAGATTACAAACCTCAAGCTAAAAAACAACAACCCGTTGAACAACTGACCCTTTATGCCATGGCTCTGTCTCGATTAACCGGATTACGCCTATTTGAGTTCAAATGCGCTTGGTTTGATGACAACGATTATTTCGAATTTTACCCTTTGCATGTTCTTTATAAACCAGCTAAACGAAGGCGGCGCAAGCGAATAACCACCAACGAGGGTGTTTATATCATTAATCAAAATGATAGGAAAATAGAAAATTTGAGGCCAAGGAGTTGGCAATGAGTTATTATAGGTCAAGATATTATCCCAAACGGCCGGTAAAAAGCTTCCAAGATCTGGAGGTTTACCAAAAAACCTATGGTTTGGCTATCGAGGTGGTTAAATATGTGGCCGGCTACAACCAAAGCTCCCCTGCTTCAGACCGAACCGGCGAGACAGTTGGCCAAACCGGTAGGCTATTGGCTGAAGTGGTGAAACCTATTGGGACTAATCTAGCGAAAACCGTCTTAGCCATCCCCGAGCTTATAGCCGCCGCTCACTCGGTCCGATTCGGCCAGCCAGGTCAAGCTATCCGCCAGTTGGAAAAGGCCATGCTTTACTGCAACCTGGCCGTTGTCAAGTTGGAAAAATATCGCGATCTGGTTAATCTAACCAATAATTTAGATAAAGAAAAGCAAATTGCCTTAAACAAAACAAACGATGGGAATAAAAACCGCAAGTCTAGCTACGATTTTTTTGAAGAGCAGATCAAAACCTATTTAAAAATCAGAACCAAGATCATGCGCCTGCAGAAATCTTGGGTGAAATTTATCAAATTCAAACAGGAAACCAACCAAAATGCTTAAAGCTTTAAGCAACTATATCAGCCAAGTCATCAATGGCCAAAAGGTGCGTATCCACGGCCAAGTGGCCCAATGGAAAAAGGTGACTGAACTTAAAATTGGTATGAAGATAGCTGTAACTCAAGCC
>JAJRVN010000064.1 GCA_024277325.1 Patescibacteria group bacterium
GATATCAAGCTTGCCGTTAATCTTGATAACGCCGCCTTTTTCAGGTGTTTCCATACCGCTTTGTAATAACCCAAAGTTTGTTTTGTTTAAAACAAAGTCATCGTTAACAGAGATATCGGCGGACATAACCTGATTTAAAGTGTCAAACTTGTAATTTAAACCGGCGGTACCACCAACCAAGTTGTAATTGCTGTAATCATTGGCTTTTATTGACAAGATATCGTCATTTGGATCATCATCATCTTCTGCAATGTTGATAAACGGTTTAATTTGACTGATAAGAACCCTTTTGGTTTTGGAGTTAAACAAGGTTAGTTGAGTTTGGTCGAAGTCACCGCCTATATGAGCGGTGCCGTATGAGATTTTCCATTTTAAGCCGGCATTATCAGCTAATATTGGGGTAGGAGTGTTGGTTGGTACCTCAACCGGCGTATTGGTCGGCGTTGGCGGTGTCATTGTGGGAGTGTTAGTTGGTGTTGGTGTATCTGTTGGCGACGGAGTTGGTGTAGGTAAGGCAGAGAAAATAGATACGGCCTTACACTTGACTTGAGAAGGTTTTTTATTAGCTTTGCTCAAGCTTAAACTTCGGGGCAGGATATAAAAAGTGTGGGTTTCATGGATATAGTCATCAGTTAGTGGGGTAAAACTAAACCCTCTGGCATATTCGGGAGTATTACCTATGAAGTTGTTATTTTCATCGTATATCTGCAACCCCTTATAAGCCTCTACGTCGCTCCACTTATAACTGCAACCCCAGTATATTTTAATTTTTTGGGATTTTTTATCGTATCCTGAAGAAATCGGCAAGAAACAGCCATCAGTATGGCCGAGAGCTCCAGGCACACTTCCGGGCACGCCGTAACAAGAACTAACAAAACCACTCTCGCCCCCGCCCCCGCACTGACAATAGCTGGCACAGATTAACTCGGGTTTTGGTGAACAAACATCATCTAAAGCTTTAACTCGACCGGGAACCGGATTTCCTTTACCATCGGTACAGCCGCTATTTTGAGCGGTACAATCACCCCCGCCGGCCCGGTTGCACGAGACGTTAACTGATTGTTCACGACCGTTACCAATATCACACATTAAAGAAGAGTTGCACTTGGTTTCGGTACAAGAAGCGGCTTCAACACTTGTAACGGGGCTAAATGAGAAAAAACCATAGCCTATGGCCAAAACCGCAGTTATGGTAACAACCATTGTTAGAAGATTTATTTTTTTCATGACCATTTTAGAAATATAATTATTGCTTTAACCTGCCTTTGGTTGTTGGCCACAAAATTAACTTTTGTTTTGGTTTTAACCAGCGACCAAAAATCATAAGAGTTAAGTTGTTGGTTGATCGGTTCTAGGTCTTGATTGTTTTTGCCGATTCGATACCAAACCGCCTCAACTTTGGTGGTTGGCATAATTGTAAACCAAGTTTTTTGGCCGTTAAGGTTGATGGCAAACTGGCGATTGGTTTTATCAAGTTCTATAATTTCTGGCTCATCGTTGATTCGGTAGGTTTTTATTGGGTCTGGTTTGGGATTAGGTGTTGCCATTGAGGATGTTTTTTTGATTGATCGGTTATTGGTAATAAGTTGGTTAGAAGCAGTATTGTTTAATGTTTGAGATTTTTTTTGCAAATAAAACCAAAAGGTTATAAGAATCGAGGAAGTTATGGTCAGGATAATCAAAAGGTAAAATAAAGCTGTGTCCAGCTTGGCTTTTCTGACGGTTTTCATTCTATTTTCATTTTATGATAATTTTAAGCATTTGTAAAAACAAATTGTTTTAGCTATCGATTCTTAATTAGTCTATTCTAACTTAAACCTAATTAAAATACCAAAGTTCGCCGCCGTGGATCTAAATTAATTAGAGTGAATCTTCAAAGGTTAAAAATATTTTCAGAGGCCAAATTGAAAATTAGACTAGGATATGTTATTTTAAAGTGATGGATTCAAACAGTCAAAATCAATCGCGAATAATAAAAATAGATATTTCTTACAAAACTTTTTTGTTTGGTTTGTTTTTGATTCTAAGTTTTAAATTCATTTACTCGATTCTTGACCTTTTAGTCTTGGTTTATCTAGCCTTTTTGCTGTCTTTATCGATAGATCCACTAATCAATGTGGGTTTGAAGTTAAAATTGAACCGATTGACAGCGGTTTTAATCGGCTATGTGGTCTTTATTATTTTGGTATCCGGCTTTGTGGCTGTCTTGATTCCGCCATTGATTGTTCAAAGCCAGCTGCTTATAATCAATCTGCCGCATTTTTTGGACAATTTTAACTGGAATAACTTCGACTATACTCAAATCACTTTTCTGATTGATAAGTTTAGTAATGTGCCGGTCAATGTCTTTAAAACCATCATCGGCATAGTTGGCAACTTAATCAACTTAATCACTCTCTTGGTTTTGTCTTTTTATATTTCCCTAGAAAGGCCCTTTTTTGACAGCCATATTAAGCGTTGGTTTGGCAATAACCAAATTTCAAGCGGCATAAGCCGGTTTTTAGACCTGGCCAGCCAGCAACTGAGGCGATGGCTGGTTGGTGAGTTGTTTTTGATGTTGGTTGTCGGCGTTTTAAGCTATATTGGCTTAATCTTGTTTGGTATCTCATACGCTTTGCCCCTGGCTATGTTAGCCGGTCTATTGGAAGTAGTGCCTAATTTGGGACCGTTCCTTTCAGCGGTGCCGCCGGCTTTAATCGGTTTTAGCGTGTCGCCGCTGCTTGGCGCCGGCATCATCGGTTGGTATTTTTTGGTCCAACAAGTGGAGAATAATTTTTTAGTCCCCAAAATCATTGGTGGAGCCGTCGGCTTGCACCCATTCCTCATACTTTTCACATTGATGGTTGGCTTTCGCTTGGGAGGAATCGGGGGCGCCTTATTATCCATTCCTGTATTAATTACCATTCGAGCTGGATTGCAAGCTTACTTAATTAATCAGAGGAGGAAGATATGAACTTTAACCAAATTTTAGATGTTTGGGGTTATTCTTTGAAAACCGCTTGGAATGTTGTCTTTACGCGAATCTTATTGTTTTTGCCCAACTTAATTGCCAGTTTGATTTTGTTTTGGCTTGGGGTTGTTTTTGCCAACTGGCTTTATCGCTTGACCAAAACAACTTTGAATATGGTTAAGTTGGATAAACTGGTTAACAGCGCCGGCTTGAGCCAGTTTCTCAAACGAGCCGAGATAACCGCCAAAGTTGAAGAGGTCATCGCTACCATAGTTAAGTGGCTGGTTCTGATCGTGGTCTTGATCTCATCCTTAAACATACTTGGCTTAACCGGAGTATCCGGCTTACTTGGTCGGATTTTATCATTTTTGCCCCAGGTAATTTAGGCCGCGATTGTTTTAACCATAGGCTTGGTTCTGGCCGGCTTGGTCGAAAGCCTACTTAAAGGAGCCATCATATCCATAGATTTAAAGCTTGGCCGATTAGTCGGCAAGATCGGCAGTTATTTGGTGGCCATCTTGGCGGTCATGGCCGCTTTCCAAGAGTTAGGCATCGCCCAGGACTTAATTAGAACTATTTATATAGGCTTTGTTTTGTCTTTGTCTTTGGCTTTGGGTTTAAGCTTTGGCTTGGGTAGTAAGAAAATAGTTGAAGAGATGATGATGCGTTGGTATAAAGAATTAAACAAAAAAGCCAAGAATAAAACAGAGTAAACAAAGAGTTTTTTATGTTGGCCAAGCTGATCTCGGCTGCTCCGCTGGGTTTAAAAGCTCTTAAAGTTGAGGTTGAAGTTGATATAGCTTCAAAGAGTTTATTCAAATTTATTATTGTCGGCTTACCTAGCAAAGCCGTTGGCGAAGCCAAAGAAAGAGTTATCGCCGCTTTACGCAATAGCCAAATGACCATTCCTCGGCATAAAATAGTGGTTAATTTAGCTCCGGCAGATTTTCCCAAAGAAGGCCTGGCTCTTGATCTGCCGATGGCGGTAGGAATCTTGATTGCCTCAGGTCAAATACCGTCGGTTTCTCGTCCGTCTTTATTTTTAGGCGAACTGTCTTTAACCGGCCAGCTCAGGCCAATAAGGGGGATATTACCGGCTTTGATGATGGCTAAAAAGCAAAAAATCAAAGATGTTTATCTGCCTTATGCTAATCGCCATGAAGCGGCTTTGGTTACCGGATTGAACATTTTTCCCCTTAAAAGCATAACCGATTATATTCTTCATTGCCGCCAGATTAAACCAATAAAACCGCAAAAGCCCAGCAAACTAAAACTTAATCAAATAGATCATTACCCGATTGATCTGGCGGATATAAGCGGCCAGTCTTTAGCTAAGCGAGCTTTAATGATCGCCGCCGCCGGTGGGCACAATCTGTTTTTGCAAGGCCAGCCTGGAGTTGGTAAAAGTATGTTAGCCAAAAGTTTGCCTTCGATTCTACCGCCATTGAGCTATCAAGAAGTTTTGGTTTTAGCCCAGATTTACTCAATCGCCGGTTTACTTAACCCATCGGATAGGTTGCTAAGTTTAACCCGACCATTTCGATCGCCCCACCATACTATTTCAAAAATAGGCATGATCGGCGGCGGTTCTAACCCCAAACCTGGAGAGGTAACACTAGCCCATTTTGGAGTTTTATTTATCGATGAAGCTCCCGAAATGCCACGGTCGGTGTTGGAGGCCTTAAGACAACCTTTAGAAGATGGTTATATAACCATAACCAGAGTTAAAAGAAGCATTAATTTGCCAACATCTTTTATATTGGTCTTGGCCGCCAATCCGTGTCCTTGCGGTTATTATGGTTCTGATACCAAACCGTGTCAGTGTACTCCTTATCAAGTTCAGAAATACCAAACCAAGCTTTCCGGTCCCCTATTAGACAGAATAGACTTATATACCCACGTAGGGGCGGTTAAGATACATAAATTAAAATCTAAAGCTAAATCTTTGAGTAGCCAACAAGCCAGGCAGATGGTTATTCTAGCCCGGCAAAGGCAATATCGACGATATAGAACTCGGTTTCTCTTAAATGGCCGACTGTCAGTTAGGCAACTAAAACAGTTGGACAACATGAATCAAGCTGCCATGGCGCTTCTTTACCAAGCGGTTGAGAAATATAAATTATCCACTCGTGCCTTCTTTAAACTTCAAAAGGTGGCCATGACGATAGCCGATCTTGAAGCCAGTGAAGTGGTTAAGCCGGAACATATGATGGAAGCTTTGCAGTTTAGGTACAGGCAAGTTGATTTAATCTAAACTCAGTATAGGTATAATATAAAAATAAATTTTCAACCCTCCCGCCAAAAACAGACAAGCAAACTTCAATAGGCTAACGATCCCGGATCGTCAACAATAAACCGATCCCGGAGCGGAAAAGTGGTGCTGGACACGGGCCAGTTTTTTGTTTAAAATCATTATATGCTTAAGTTTGTCAAAGCCTATAAACTGCCCTTTATCGGAGTTATTTTAGTTGGTTTAGTTTTGGGTTATGGTAGTGGCAACTACATTTTTTCAGCTGATACCAGTGAAAAAAACGATGGTCTTATAGTTGTCAATAATGCCAAGGACCAACCCCAGGCCTCGCCTTTACCAACCGGCGAGCCCAAAACGGAAAACTGCCCCTTAAACGGAGCTTTGCACACTAAAAGTGAACGGGCTTTATGGGAGAAGCGTCGTCCCCTGTTCGTCATGGTTGAAAACCACAAGGACTCCCGGCCAACCGCCGGCCTTAATGACACTGATATTGTCTATGAGGCTGTTGCTGAAGGTGGCATTACTCGGTTTGGCTTGGTTTTTTATTGCTCTCAAGCCAGAGATGTTAAGATTGCCCCAGTCAGATCAGCCAGAGTCTATTTTGTCCGCTGGGCGGCGGAGTATGGCAATAACCCGGTATATGTCCATGTCGGTGGAGCTCATTGTGATCCGGAAACAAAACATGGTTGTCTAAACGGAGCTAAAGCCGATGCCCTAGGCTTGATCGGTAGTTTGGGTTGGAATCTTTATAATGATGTTAATCAGTTTTCGGTTGGTTTTCCGACTTTTTATCGTGATGTCAACCGTTTGGGCAAAAAAATCGCGGTTGAACATACAATGACAACCTCAACCTACAGATTATGGAAATATTTAGCGACCAAAAGAGGTTTGACTAACGTTAACAAAGATGGTGTTGCTTGGAATGAAGATTTCAAGCCGTGGACATGGCAGGATGCGGCAAAAATTACAGAGGGCGATGTCAAGGAAATAAATTATAACTATTGGTCCGGCTACAGTGGCTACAGTGAGCGCTGGGTTTACAAAAACGGCGTTTATGAAAGGTATAACGGAGGGGAGCTAAGTCTTGACTACAACACTAAAAAACCAGTAACAACAACCAATTTAGTGGTTCTTTTTGCTAAGGAAAGCAAAGCTAATGACGGCTATCCAGGCAATGTCCACTTGGTTTATGGCAATATAGGTAAGGGTAAGGCCTTGGTTTTTTACAAAGGTCAGGTGATTAAAGCCAGGTGGCAAAAGAAAAAGATTGACTCAAGAACTATTTTTATTGATTCTAAGGGGGATGAGATTGAGTTTGCGCCAGGCCGGATTTGGGTGGCTATGTTGCCTATCGGTAATGAGGTAAACTATTAGTATATGGCCAAAAACTTATTGTCGGATATAATTACATCAAAAACACGGGTTAAGCTTTTGACTTTTTTCTTCCAACAACCAACCGAAATGTTTTATGTCCGCCAATTAAGTCGGCAACTTAAGGATGAGATTAATGCGGTTCGACGAGAATTGGCTCGGTTTGAGCAAGCTAAACTGCTAACCAAGCAAGTTAGGGGCAACCGGACTTTTTATCGATTAAACCAAGTCCACCCGTTATATTTCCCGCTTCAGTCTATTGTCGCCAAATCCAGTGGATTAGGTCTGGACATTATTAGGGCTCGCCGGCGCTTAGGCCAGATTAAGATAGCCTTTATCAGTCGGAGGCTGTTAAACAATCAAGCGTATTCTGCTGATTTAATCGATGTTGGTTTTATCGGTAAGCTAGTTATTCCGGAAGTGGATAGATTGATTAAAACTTACGAACAGAGATTGGAAAGAGAGATCAATTATACGGTTTTATCCAAGCAAGAACTAAAGGTTTTGGCGAATAAGCGCGATCCGTTTACACTCAGATTGATAATGGAACCTAAGGTTATAATAATAGGGCAGGAGGCGGATTTAGTTTATGGCATTCAAAATCAGCAAGAAACAAGTCAAAGTAGTTAAGTGCGGCAACAGTTTGATGGTTAGTTTACCGGCTGAAATTGTTGCCCTTTTGGGAGTTCAATCCGGAGATTTGGCAGATGTTCACTTGTCAGATAATGGTAATTTGGTGTATAGTCTTAGAGTTAAGCGGCAGTTGAGTTTGATTAAATTCAAAAGCCCGAAAACCCGATTGAGAAAATGACAACAGGGATTAAAAAAACATTTTTATTTATCATTGTTCTAAGCTTATTGTCTTTGTGGCTTATACTCCCCAAACGATTTGAGTTGAAAATTCCTTGGTTTAATCATAAAACCATAAGTTTAAACTTGTCGCATCCGGTTATTGATATAAGCTTGGGCAAGAAAAGGATTTACCGCGATTTGGAGTTTAAGTACGGTCTTGATTTAAAAGGCGGAGCCCATATCGTTCTTGAAGCCGATATGTCTCAAATCAGCGATCCCAATGATAAAAAAGAAGCCTTGGCTTCTGCCAGAAGCGTGGTTGAGCGCCGAGTTAATCTTTACGGCATCAGCGAATCAACGGTCCAGACGGCTAAATCTGGTGACAGTTATCGCTTGATTGTTGACTTACCCGGCGTGGTTGATGTTAATCAGGCCTTAACTTTGATTGGTAAAACGGCCCAGTTAACCTTCAGGGAAACCGAAGCCAGCCAATCAGCGGTTGCCTCGCCTTCAGCCAATTTTGTTATGCCGACCAAACAGACAGGCTTAACCGGCAAAGATCTTAAAAAAGCTTCAATATCTTTTAATCAGCAAACCGGCGAGCCCCAAGTGGCTTTGCAGTTTAACAGTAAGGGAGCTAAATTATTTGCCGATGTCACTAAAAGAAATGTGGGTAAAGTGGTTGGTATCTTCTTGGATGACCAGCCGGTAACATTACCCAGAGTAAACGAACCAATCTTAAACGGCCAAGCAGTCATAAGTGGCAACTTTACTTTGGAAGCGGCCAAGAACTTGGTTATCCAGCTTAATGCTGGCGCTTTGCCGGTTTCATTAAAAGTTATCGAGCAACAACGAGTCGGCCCGACTCTGGGCCAAGAATCGGTTAGAAAATCAGCTATAGCCGGCCTGGTCGGATTGCTTTCGGTGATGATCTTTATGTTTTTGTATTATGGGTTTCCTGGCCTGTTGGCCAATGCTTCATTGGTTTTGTATGGTATTTATACCTTAGCCTTATACAAGCTTTTGCCGGTGACCTTGACTTTGCCTGGTGTGGCTGGTTTCATGCTCTCAGTTGGCATGGCGGTTGATTCCAATATCCTTATTTTTGAAAGAATGAAAGAAGAGCTTAGAGCCGGCCAGCCATGGCGATCGGCTATGGAACTTGGTTTTGGCCGAGCTTGGGACTCGATCAAGGATGCTAATGTAGCCACCTTAACTACAGCTTTTATTCTTTTTAACCCGTTTAATTGGTCATTCTTGAATACTTCGGGTATGGTCAGAGGTTTTGCCTTAACTTTAGCTTTGGGAATCTTAATCTCTTTGTTTACCGGTATCGTAGTTACTCGAACTTTGATGAGACTTTTTTGGAAACCGCCTAAAAAATTAAATCAGGATGATAACAATGCAAGCTAATAAAAATCTTTATAAAGTCGTTGATTGGATGAAATACAGATATTTGTACTTTGTCATTTCTTTATGTTTTATTATTCCCGGTTTGATTTCCATGATTGTTTACGGTTTTAAACCATCGGTTGATTTTACCGGCGGTACCAACTGGGAAATTCGTTTTGAGACCAAGCCTCAGCCAAATGAAACCCAAATAAGACAGGCATTGTCAGACAAGATCTCGGTTGAAGCCGTTATCGCTACAGATAGGGACAGCTTGATAATTAAATCGCCACCTTTAACCAGCCAGCAGTTAAGCCAAGCCAGACAAGCTTTAAATCAAGAATTTGGTAAAGTGATTGATTTGAAAGAAGAAACCGTTGGGCCGACCTTAGGCAAAGAGTTGTTAACAAAAACCATAATGGCCATTGTCTTGGCTTCGGGCTTTATTCTTTTATACATTACGTTTAGGTTTAAAAATAATTTATTTGGAGTTTCCGCCATCTTAGCCATGATCCATGACAGCTTGGTTTTATTGGGTACTTTTTCGTTGTTGGGCCATTTTTATGGGGTTGAGGTTGATACTTTATTTGTCACCGCGGTTTTGACGATCTTGTCTTTTTCGGTTCATGACACTATTGTGGTTTATGATAGGATCCGTGAAGCTCAGCGTCTATATCCCAAATTAAGTTTTAAAACCCTAATAAACAAAGCGGTGACCGAAACCTGGGTCAGATCGCTGAATAACTCATTGACAATTATCTTTATGCTTTTGGCCCTGATTCTCCTTGGCGGAACCACCGTCAAGTGGTTTATGGTGGCTTTGCTTATCGGCACGATCTCCGGAACTTATTCATCGACTTTTACCGCAGCGCCGCTGTTATACCTCATGTCTTTAAAAGGGTCCAAAAAAAAGCGCAGATAGTTGCCCCATGAACAAGCTGGTATTCGGCCGACGGGCCGAGACGGAGTTTAGTCAAGACTTAAAACAAAAAGGCCACGAGATACTTGAACTAAACTTTAGGTTTGTCGGCGGCGAGATCGATATTGTCTCTTTAAAAAACGGGGTGATTTATTTTTGGGAGATCAAAGCCAGACACTCAACTGCTTATGGATATCCGGAAGAGGCGGTTAATCAGAGGAAGATCGATAAACTTAAGATGGGGATTGAGGTTTTCTTTTTGGCCCGAAAGGAATATCAAGATTATCAATACCGACTGATGATTGCGGCTTTAGTTTATAAAGGTGATATTTTGGTTGATCGGCAGATTTTTGAAGCCTAGCTAAATTAAAGGAATATTGATGCCGATTTGTTTTAGTAAGAAATTATAAACGATGATGGTTAAAATGACGATAAAGGCGATTACGATCAGATGGTATTTATTCATGTGTTTGTGATACTTATGCCTTTGAGAATGTTTGCTGACATCAAGTAGTTCATCACCAAAGTAGATAGATAAGAAGGTGCCGATTAAAGATAAGAAGATAATCAGCCAATCAGGCCATGAAGTGGTTAAGATTTGACGAAACAATTTAAGAACCAGCGTGTTATTGTAGAGGTAATTTAAATGAGCTAAGCTAAACAGATTGATGCCGATAGCGATGAAATAGACAATAATTTGGGTATAAATCATTCTTAAGCCAAAAAACAGTCTGGCCGGCAAAGCTAAGATAAAGCCGGCATCGGCTATGGGAGTGCAAAGGACAAAGAAGCTCCAAGTTAGAAGCGTGATTAGAAAGCCGTTTCCAGCGCCAAATTTTAAAGAAACGTAAAAAAAATAGACGACAATAAAAACTAAGAAACCAAAAAGCCTCAAAAATAAATGCCTTTTGGTTTGGTCTTGATTAATTAAATGCATTAAGTTATTTTACTAAATTAAAACAGGCACAGTCAGTTGGTATTCTGGCGTGCCCTTTTACCCCCCCCAGAATACCAATTGGCGGAGGGGGTGGGATTCGAACCCACAAGCCCTATAAAGGGCGCCGGTTTTCGAGACCGGTTCCTTAGCCGTTCGGAACACCCCTCCTTTTAAAATTTTACCTCTTGTTTATTTTACTAGATATCGGTTTTCGCTTTTGATGAATTTGTAAAAGATTAATAATCATCTGTTAACAAATGACTCAATCTGAAAATAAGGGCAAATTAATTTGAGTGGAAAACCAGTCAACTATTATAGTAGCTGCATCATCGATAGTTGTTATTGTAATTCCAGGCACGCATATCACAGCTACTGGGATGTTTGATTTTTGTATCGTTTTTGTGTTTTTGCGAACTATCGTTGAATCAGCTGGAACTAAAAAAATCAATTTCATTCCCTGATCAAATCTACCAGGATATTTATTCAGATCTATCCTTATGCCTTGTATTGATTTGTATAAATTGAAGGTTCCGGTAGAGTATTCGAGTACAAGATTTATTTTGTTATCAGTTGAGAGAATTACACCATCAGGATAATTTATACCTGCCAAAGGATGTTTATCAGAGTCATGTTGCGTATGTAGATTATGCATTTTAAACCATAAATCTTCCACTTCTTCTGGCCCTAAATACCTTTGGTCTTTCTGATCGAAGATTGATTTTGCAATAATATTAGTTAATTCTTCAAAAAACATGCCCCTGACTCGAGGAACGACATCATCATCTGTTTTCCACTTATGATAGTTTATCCCTAACAATTGAATAATTTTTTCTATTATTTTAGGTATAGATGGGCTTAGCCAAATTAATATATCATTTGGCCTCAAGCCTAGATTAACAATAGGCACTTCATCAAGATCCATACCATGTACAGCTAATGGTTTAAAAGTATCTGATTGATAGTTTTTATTTACAACATCCTTTACATCATTGACCAGCTCATTTATTAGCGGTTCAGATTCCATTTTATCGATATAATTTTGAAGCATCATGATATAAAATTTATAATACTAATTTGATTATACGGTAACCAAATTTACCTGTATATCAATGTAGGTAAAATCTGATATTAGCATAAATCATATCATAGATTGTTTGGCTGGCTGAGTTGATTTCTTTAACCACGTTTTCAATGGGTTTTGTCATTACTTGGATTGGTGGTTCAAGTGGGTAAGATGAGTTGTCCAGTGATGGATCACCGATAAGCAAGTAAGGTGAAGTTGGGTCAAGTAGCAGACGATTCATTAGTTTGTCTAATTTTTCATACATTGATGTTATTAATTCTTTGTAGGTTATAACCAGATGTATGCCTGTTTGTGATTCTGGCGGTAAAACATGTAAACCCAAGCCGTATTGGGTTAAAAGCAAACTGCCGTGGTATGGGGCGCCTAAATCATACATAATTAAAGACCCTTTTCTAGTTTGTTTTTTTAGCCTGTCGACATGAGGGTAGAGATTGGGGCTGCCGGAGAAACCGACTTTCCACTGATTGTCTTCTTGGTTATCAAGCCAAAGGCAGGTTTGGAACCAATCTTCATTTGCTAAGTTCAACCCGCAAAAAATTCTAGGCTGTTCTGTGTCATAGCGTTCCACAATAAGCTGTAAAGGTTTATCGATAGCTAAACTAGCCTCTGTCAATAGCTGGATACTATCGGTTTGTGGCATAAGAGCAATTCGTCTTCCGTTATGTGTATTACCATTAAAGGATTCAACGGTCATAAAGCCAAGCTGAATAGACTCTTCGGGGAAGGGGGTACGATGGTTTTCGACCGATAGCATGCGTATATTTTAACAAAAGAAAAGAAAACAGTATAGTACTATCTTATTTAAGTGATAATAGGAGAGCTTTATATTATAATTAACATAGATGCAAACATTATTACTTATCAGGCGTTTCCAGCAAAGGATAATATCCCACATTGAGAGACATATTACCCACAGAACCGTCTTAGACGCAGGTTGTGGCTCTGGCCTGAACGGCTATATTTTCCAGCAAGATTACAAAGCCAAGGTAACTCTAAGCGATGTTGTTGATAATCGGCACCCATTGGCTCAGCATATGCCATTTATCTTATCGTCAGTAGAAAAAATACCGGTAACCCAAGTTTTTGATGTGGTTTTTTTACAATACGTCTTGCACCATATGGATGTATCGATTAAATTGGACGACGTTTTCAACAGGCTTAAGCTGGTTAGCCGCAAAATTATAGTCGTAGAGGATATAGTTACCCATAAGACCGATATTAGGAAAGCATTAGAATATGACAAACAAACCAATGCTAAAATTAATCAAGGCGATTTATATATAGGCAGATATTACTCTGACGCCGATCTGAAAAACTATTTCGAGCAAACAGGCTTAAGGCTTATAACCGAAGCTGTATTTCAAAAAGGGTCCTTTGAAGATGGTTTTCTTGATCGCAAACTTTATATCTTAACTTTTTAAACACAAAAGCTATTATTAAATCTCAACTCATTGGTTTTTTGAGGTCTGTTTAACCGTCGATAGTTCACCAAACCTTAAAATAGAATGATAAAATAGCTTGAGCATAGATAGCCGCGGTGGCGGAATCGGCAGACGCGCACGGTTCAGGACCGTGTGAGGCAACTCGTGTGGGTTCAACTCCCACCCGCGGCACAGGAGAGGTTGATTTAATGGTGAAAATAATGATGGAAATTGAAGGCTGTTGTTTGTTATGCTAAGCTTATATTGATTTGATGATGTAAAAATATTGGAAATATTTGTTATGAAGTTAAAACAAAGCTTAACTATTTCGATAGTCCTTTTTGTAATTGTGTCTTTATTTGTGCCTGTTTTGCCTGTTTATTGGCAGATTGTTTGTTTTAAGGCGCCTTGCAACCCGCTTTTGACATACTCAACCCTGATTAAAGTTATAAGCAACCTCAGTCGCATAGAAGGGGTAGATATTATCAGGCTGATCATAAATTGGCTGGCTGCTTGGATTGTTGTTTTTGGCTTTGGTTTGATCAAAACAAAGTTCAAAAACAGGCAGTAAGTGACTAGGAAGCAGAGCACCATCCTCAAAGGTTTGGCAATCCTTTTGATTGTGGTTTATCACTTTCAAGCCGCTTTGACCGAAAATGCCATTTTGCCAAGGGGCCAAGGTTTGATTTTTTGGTTTGATCGCATTAGCAACCTGCCTTGGTACCAGCCAAAAAACCTTATCAGTCTATTGCTTTTGCCCGGGTTCTTGGGGGTCAATATCTTTTTTGTCTTAAGCGGTTATGGCTTAACCCAGAAATACAACCATGTTGGCGGTAATTTAAAAGATATTTACAAAGGCATGTGGCACCAGATTAAAAAGATTTACCCAACATATTTAATCTTCCACCCGATTGTCCATCTGGGCGCCGGCTTGGTTTGGCTTTTTTTGTGGCATAAATCCTTGTCTTTTTTCCAGTGGCTGTCCTTTTATCCATGGCAAAATTACTTAAAAAGCTTACTTATCTTCCCCCGCTGGTTTAACAATACCAATATGTTTATCTTTGTCGGCACTTGGTGGTTTATCGGTGTTATCGTCCAGTTGTATCTGACCTTTCCCATCCTTTACAAACTCAAGCAAAGGTTTGGCGACAGCCTCTTTTTGGCCTTGGTTTTGACGGTGACTTTTAGCTGGCGGTTTTTGGTTTTTAAACTTGGTTTTGCCGGCCCGGTTGGCGTTAACGGTTCGGACACTTTTTGGTGGGTTAACTTCCCGGCCCGATTGGCCGAGTTTGGTTTGGGGATGATCTTAGCTAAAGCTCATTTCCAGACATTTAAGGCCAACTGGTTGCCGGGGGCGGTTTTAACATTAGTCGGGCTTGCCGGCGTGGTTGTCCCATGGCTGTGGTTTGCCAATGATTTTCTTCTTGCTTTGGGAGGTGTTTGGTTGGGGTATTACTTAATCAATCGACTTAACCCTTGGTGTGAGTCCAGGTTTTTGTGGCTGGGGCGATATTCTTACTTTATCTATCTTTTGCATGAGCCGTTCTTGGGCCAGATTATCAGAGGCTACTAGGGATGTATTATAATGGCTTATGTACCTTATTGCCAAAGCCAAGCGATCAATTGAAAAACAAGTAGACAAGGCTCTTAAAAAGCTTGGTTTGCCGATGGTTAGGATCTCTGTCAGCCGGCCAAATTTAAAGGTCCATGGCGACCTAAGTTTAAACACCGCCTTGATCTTGGCCAAGCAAACCAAGACTTCGCCCCAGGCAATAAGCCAGAAAATTATAGATGAGATAAAGCCGGGATTGGCTGATTTGTTTCATGAGATAAAGCCGGTTGGCGGCTTTATCAACTTTTATTTTAAACCTGAAGCTTATCTTCAGGAGTTGGCAACGATTGTCAAGTTGGGCGGCCGCTATGGCAGCCGGCCGGTAAAACAAAAGCGGGTTTTAATCGATTATTCATCGCCAAACATAGCCAAAAGTTTTAGTATCGGCCACCTGTCCAGCACGCTTATCGGCCAAGCCCTGGCCAATGTTTACCAATTCCTAGGCTGGCAAGTGATCGCCGACAACCACCTGGGTGATTGGGGAACTCAGTTTGGTATGATTATCGCTGCAGTTGAGAGGAAAAAACTTGATATTAAAAAGTTAACAATTCTTGATCTGGAAAGGCTGTATGTTGAGTACAACCGGGACATAGACAAAGATCCGGATTTGAAGGAAACGGCTAGGTTGGCTTTTGTCAGATTAGAGCAGGGTGAACCACAAGCCAAATATATCTGGTCTCAGGCAGTCAAAGTATCCATGGCTGAGTTTGATGAGCTTTATCAGAAACTAGCCACCTTAAATTATTCGCCGATTGTCTCAAAAGAGATTAATAAGCAAAACCCGATCAAATACCTTGCTTACGGCGAGAGCCATTATCAACCTATTCTTGATAAAACAATTGAACTCCTTAAACAAAAAAAGATAGCCAGACAGGACAAGGGCGCCCTGATAGTTGAGTTTGACAATCTGCCGCCGGCGATAGTGGTCAAATCCGACGGCGGTACGACTTACTTTACCCGCGACTTGGCGACGGTTTGGTATCGGCAGAACCAGCCAGAATTAAAATCCGATCTATATATCTATGAGGTCGGTGGTGAGCAAAGCCTGTATTTTAAACAGTTGTTTGCCATTGTCGCCAGATTGGGCTGGTTGAAAAAGGATCAGATGATTCATGTGGCCCACGGCATGATCAGCTTGCCGGAAGGCAAGATGAGCACTCGAAGAGGCCGGACGATCAAGGTTGGCGACTTGATCGACAAGTTAATTCAAGAGTCAGTCAATCTGCTTCAGGATTCGGCCTTAAGCCAAGCCGAAAAGGAAAAATTAAGCCGAGCGGTTGGCGTGGGAGCCTTAAAGTTTAACCAGCTGAAAAAATCGCCGGCGACTAGTTTTGTTTTTAAGTGGGATGAGGTTTTAAATTTGGAAGCCAATTCTGGGCCTTATCTCCAATACACTCATGCTAGATGCCAAAGTGTTTTGACTAAAGCCGGTTTCAAGTCCGAGTTTAGATCGGTAACCAATGTTGATGTCAACAAAGAAGAACTGGATCTATTAAGACAGTTATCCAAAGTTCCGGCCCAGCTGGAGCTGGTCATAGACCAATCTGCCCCCAACTTGTTGGCCGGCTACCTTTTGGACTTAGCCGCTTGTTACAATCTATTTTACAACCGCCACCGGATATTAAATGCTAAGGGCGGTAAACGAAAGCTAAGATTATTATTGACCCAAGCCACAGCCATAGTTATCAGAACCGGTTTGGGCTTGTTGGGAATTACGGCCCCGGATAAAATGTAGGTGTGAAGTTAACCAAAAAGCGATTGTCGTTTTATTCATTTCTGACTGTGATTGGTTTACTGATAGTCTATTTAACCACCCTTTTTTTAAGTCTTTTAATCCTGGCTCGGCCGTTGTCGGCATCGGGAGCCAAGATTAAACTGTTTAAAGCCGGGGCCGTTATCAGCCGGCCGGTAATATATCTTAACCGGCACCTGCCGTTTACCGCCGGCTATTTAGCTAATTCGGTTATCCAAGTGACTCCATTGACTTACGATGTATTGTCAACCGGCCGAAGATGGCAGGCAGACTGGCTGAAGGGCAATTTGGAAATTGATAAAGGCCAACTTGATAATTTCGTCCAAAAATACAGCCGTTGGATAACCGATATCTACTCGCTATATCAAACTTACTCCGCTTGGCAATACAGAGGCTTGGTTGACCGTTTTATCCCAATTTCGGCCAGGCTTAATCAAGATAATCTCAACCTTTTGTTGTCAAGCCGGGATGTTGTTACAAATCTTAACTGGTTGTTGGCTTTAAACGATAATACCAGTCGAACCTATTATTTTTTCATCCAAAATAACCTTGAAATTAGGCCGACCGGCGGTTTTTTGGGTTCATATGCCAAGCTGCAGGTTCAGGATGGAGTTTGGCAGATAAGCTTTCATGATATTTACGAACATGACGGCAACCTGCCCGGCCATGTCGAGCCGCCACGGCCGATTCAGAAAGCCTTTAAGCATGGTTTTTGGCGGTTGCGGGACGCTAATTGGAACTATGATTTCAACCAATCGGCCAAGGATATCGCTTGGTTTTTAATCCAGAGCCAGGCCGAAAAGCCGGATGCGATTATAGCTCTAAATTATGCGACGATAAATAAAATTCTGGACATTATTGGGCCGATAAAGCTGGATGAGTATAAATTAGTTATCACCTCAGATAATGTTTATCAGGCTTTGCACCGGCCGGTTGAGGCCAATTTTTACCCAGGCAGCCGGTACAAACCAAGGTTGATAAGCCAATTTGGCCGGCAACTTTTAACTGTTATCCAAAAAGCCGACAAGGCCCAGAAAAAAAAGATGATTAAAACGATCTTGGAAGATCTTAACTCAAGGCAGATTTTTATTGCCTTTTTTCAGCCTCAACTAAACCAAGTTATCAAACAGCTTGGCTGGGGCGGCGGGATAGGTTACCAGCCGGCCACCATAATCGGTGATTACAAAGACTATCTTTACTTGGTTGAGGCCAATTTGGGGGCGAATAAGCTAAACTGTTGCCTTAACCGCCAAATTGAAGATAGTGTTGATATTGACGATCAATTCATTCGCCATCAGCTTAAGATTGTTTATAGCAAAAACAAGCCGGCCGAAGGTAGTTATTTGGCTTATTTGCAACTCATAATGCCGGCCGATGCCTTTGATTTCCACGTAAACCAAGGCCGGGCCGAGGTTGATTTTGATCTGCGAGATAATAAAGATAAAGGCTTGACCGAGGTTGGCGTATGGGTCAAGCTTAGTCCAGATCAGAGAATCAGCCGGCTTGATATCAGTTATGCATTGCCCAGGCCGGCTAAGTTAAATAAGTATCAGATACTGATTCAAAGGCAACCGGGTTTTGATTATGTTTATGGCTTAAAAGTTTATGCAAACGGCAAGTTAAGGTTTGATAAGCAAACCATGATTGATAAAGATTATCGTTGGCAGATAGATTTATAGACTTTTGCCTGCTTGGGCTTGATTAAGGATTAAAAATCTTGACTAAGTCGTAGATAGTTGGCAGGCAAACATCAACATAATCAGGTTTATCGACGGTTTTGGGATCAGCCCAAGCCCAAGCAGTTTGAAAGCCGACTTCTTTGGCCGGCTTGAGATCCACCTCGGGTTTATCGCCAACCATAAGTACTTGGCCGGCGATCTGGTTTATGTCTTGATGGCTGATCTTTTGGTCCGATTGCCAAAACAGATGCTTATAAATCCACAACTTAGCCCGGTCAAAAACATCCAGATGAGGCTTGGTTTGGTGGAAATTATCCACCGCTCCCCAAACTTTAAGAAAAGGGCCGAGCTCATGCCGATCACTAACCTTGATTTGATTCAAACCGAGCAGTTTGAGTATGTTTAAGGTTTCATCCCGGCCGCCGTTTCTTAGAACCAGGTGGTGGAGGTGTTTAAGTTTGGTAAACAACTTAATTAATTTTGGGTCACGGGATAACCGGCGCCTTACCCGGAGTTTGGACTCGGTATATCGGGTAATGTCTTTAATGTCCAAACCGGTCATAACGGCTAAGGTTTTGGTTGTGCTTTTGTGTTTTTGCTTAAAGGCATGAAACACCGCCTTTAATTCTGAGTCATACGGTCTGTGCCAGTATTTTTCCAGAAGTTCTCGACGAGACTCTTCAAAAACTTGACCAACGGCCGGATCGCTTTGGTACAAAGTGCCGTCAACATCCCAAATGATAACCTTGATTTTGCTTTTATCAATCATGCTTTATTCTATCAACAATCTGCCGAGCCTGTTTTAAAAAACTCTCCAGAGACCCATTGTTGTTCTGAACCACATAAGTTGGCAGGTTTAGAATTTTAACCGCCTGTTTAAACAAGGGATACATCAAATAAAGGTTATCTTTGTATTTAGCCATTCTAGTTGTCGTAACTTTCTTTTGCCCATTAGGATCGGTGATCTGGTTATCTTCAAGGTAGTGTTTAACCCGGTTTAAATATATGTCTTTTCGCCTTTGCCAACTGACTTGGGGTTTGGTATCAATAAAGATAGCCTTCATATCGGTTGAGTGAGCCAGTTTAAGGTATAAGTTTTTAAAATGTGAATAGTTTTTTGGTTTTAAATCTCTTTGCATATAGGCTAGATTCATAAAGCCGGTTTCCCAGAGAATTAAGGTTGATTGAGGTAGGTTAGAGAAAGCTCTGAACTGTTTAATCGTCAAACGACTAATTTCTGTTTGCAAATCTTCGGTGACGAAGGCACTGCCGCTGTGTTTGGCCAAGATGGAATAGGGGTTAATCTCCGGTTGGAACCTGGCTTTGGGGTATTGGTTTTTCAGATAATTAAAAAGGGTGGTCTTACCCGATGACTGAGGTCCGGTAATTAAGATGATCGTCATTGATTTGATTATAGATGATATAACAACAATGTCCACATCATCCCAAGGGCGGTTTTCTCTATCCGACTTTGGGAGTTAGTCTGTCTATGTTAAAGTGTAAAGAACTATTGAAGTTGGTATAATCTGTGTATGGATGAAACTCGGCCGGCTTGGCAGTATCTTAAAGATTATCAAGAACAGGTTAAGCCTCATTTAAAAAAATATTTCCAAGAAAATCTAAAACAAAGCCAAGAGTTTGGCCAAACTCCCCATCTTGCTTGCCAACACTATGCCAAATTAATGAATTATGGCAAGAAACTGCGCGGTGCCTTGGTCAAGTTGGCTTATGAAATCGGTGGCGGCCAAGATAAAATTAAAATTTTAGATACCAGCCTGTTTATTGAACTTTTCCATACTGCCATATTGGTTCATGACGATATTATGGATGAGGATAGCCTAAGGCGAGGCCAGGCTAGTATGCATGCCCGCTTGGCCGGTTATGGTTGGGACCATCACCATCCCAAACCGGAATTGTTTGGTATTGCCAATGCCATCAGTATCGGTGACACCGGTTTTTATCTGTCTTGGCAGAAGTTATTGTCAGCCAACTTTGATAGTGACTTAATTTTA
>JAJRVN010000065.1 GCA_024277325.1 Patescibacteria group bacterium
GGGTTGAACTTAAACCATATTTGTAGTAATGGCATAAGACATGGTATCTAAACTTAGCCACATTATTAAGGTCAAATGAAAAAGTATTGTTTATTGTTTTCATAAGGATACGATACCTGCCTGGAGACAGCTTGGGAAGTCAATAAACCAATTTATTAAAGTCTGACGGCATACAAGCCTCCTTTAAATACCTCAAAGTCCGAAATGTATCGCGACCAATACACATGATAGCGATAGATAGGGTTAGTAGTTTGGTGGATCCTAAGTATTTAGCTATAATGTTATTTTGTGTTATATTTATGAGTGTTATGATACAGAAAGTAAAGTCCAAAACCATTGACAGCATCCGAGTTTTAGAAATAGAAAACCGCTCTTTCCCCAGCGGAACCTTGTTGCTTTTATTTAATGTTGGTTCTCGAGACGAACCCAAGCACTTGGCCGGCATTGCTCATTTTTTTGAACATATAGTTTTTAAGGGGACAGTGAGATTTCCCACTTATTTAGATATTTCTCTGGCAGTCGAGAATCTGGGTGGGGTTATAAATGCATTTACCTCGCATGAATATACCGGTTTTTGGATGAAGTTAGCCTCGGAACATTATCTGCCCGGTTTTGACCTCTTGTCTGATCTGGTGAGCCAGCCATTGATAGAACCGACAGAAGTTGACAAGGAAAGGGGTGTCATTGTTGAAGAATTAAGGATGTACGAAGATCAACCTCGAGATAAGGTTGAGGATAACTTTATGCGCCGCTTGTTCAAAGACCACCAGCTTGGCCGGCCAATTATCGGCAATCTTACAAGCTTAAAGAGAATCAGCGCTCCAAAGCTTAAACAATTTCACAAGAGCTGGTATGGTTTGGATAATATGATCGTTGTTGTTAGCGGGGACCAATGGTCTGATCTTAAAACAGGATTGCCTAAACTAAGCCAACAATTATTCCAGGCCAAGACCAAGCATAATCGAAGCTATGCTTATAAAAAGCCACTTAAAAAAATAATTAAGCAAACCAAAGACCTAAACCAAGTTTATTTATGTTTTGGCGGGCCCGGCGTCAGCTTGGCTGAGTATGAAAGACGATTAGGACTGTCTCTTTTAAATATTATTATTGCTAGAGACTTTAGCTCTCGCTTAGTCAGAAAAATAAGGGAAGAGAGGGGTTTGGCTTATTTTATCTACAATACTCAAGAAGCTTTTACTGATGCAGGGTTTTTTGTGACCTGTGCGGGGCTAAGGTATGGCGCCGTTGATGAGGCTGTTGATATCATCCGCAAAGAGTATGAGGGAATTAGGCGGCGCAAACCCGGATTTGAACTGAAAGCAGAGGAATTAAGATTAGCCAAGATTAAATTTAAAAGCCGCCTGCTTTTGTCTATGGAGGATTCTTCCACAAGGGCGGTTTTTTTCGGCAAGCAGATGTTGCTTACCGACCGGATCTATCAGTTGGATGAGGTTTTTCGATTAGTAGATGCTATTGAGTTAACCCACTTAAACAACCTGGCCGAAGAACTGTTTATGCCTGATAAGTTGGTTCTTAGCCTTCTGGGCAAAGTTTAGTTTGTTCAATCAGCTAGTTCGTCTCGAGAATAAATGAGCTGATCGGTGATAGAGTAGTAGTCGTAGATTTCGCTTTTTTTAAAGATTAACTCCATCTCTTTTTTGGCACCATCAGCGGAGTCAGAGGCATGAATTAAGTTTAGTTGAATGCTCATACCAAAATCACCCCTGAGAGAACCGGCTTCAGCAGCTCGAGCTTTGGTGACTCCGGCTATCTTTCTGACGGTTTCAATGGCTTCCAAACCCTGCCAGACCATGGCTACGATCGGAGTTTGCTGCATGAATTTTTTTAAGTGTGTGAAAAAGCTCTTGTCCTTGTGATGGGCATACCAATCATCTAAAATTTCATCTGTCATATAAATCATCTTTAAACCGACTAACTTTAAGCCTTTTTGTTCAAATCTGTGGATAATTGAACCGATTAAACCTCTTTGGATGCCATCAGGCTTGATTAAAACTACGGTTTTTTCTGGTTTCATAAGACCTCCTTTATTTGGTAAGTTAAACAGTTAATTAAAAACAGTATAACACTAATGTTTCAAGCCAGTTAAGGACTTTTAGAACAGTAGTAAAAATGTTTTTGTGGTTAAAATAGGCAATATAGAGCCGGTCTTAGTTGGCTTGTTTTGGGAATAAGATATGTTATTGCTTAACTTAAGAGAGATTGCCTGAGGTCAGTGACTTGGTAATTTTGGTTGTTGTCCCTTTATCTTGGTGCTTATATAATGATTTTATAATGTTAAATTTAAAGCAAAGGATAGTTCTTGATTTTGGCACAGAAAATACCCGGCTTTATGTTTTGGATACAGAAAAATTAATTATTGAACCGACGGTTTTGACGGTAGCTGAGGAAACTGGCACGGTGCTGGCCATGGGATTGGAGGCCAAGCAAATGATAGGCCGGACCCCTCACGATATTATTTCTGTCAAACCGGTCAACCGAGGCATTGTGGCTGATTATAATCTTGGCTTTATTTATTTAAAATATTTGTTTAATAAAGCCACCAAGATTAGTTGGTTGACCAAGCCTGAAGTGTTGGTCTCGATGCCGACCAGCTCTTCCCAAGTGGAAAAGAAGATAATCGCTTCCATGTTAAAAGATGTAGGGGCTAGGATAGTTCACATAGTTGAACAGCCGATAACAGCCTCGATCGGAGCCAAGATACCTATAGCTGAACCAATTGGCAGCTTAATCTTGGATATAGGTGGTGGCAAAACTCAGATAAGCCTTATTTCTATGGGGAATATCATAAGCTACCGGCATTTAGATTGGGGCGGTAATGACTTAACCGAAGACATAAGACTATATTTTCAAGACAATTTTAATCTATTGATTGGCTATCATCTAGCAGAGACGCTTAAGCTTCAAACAGGTTTTTTAGAATCCAAAAACTTAAGGCGGGTGAAACAAAGGTTGTTAAAGCAAAAGCGATTAGAGATAGTTGAAACCGGCGATGATTTGGGTATTAGGATCAGCGGGCGTGATTTAGTAACCAACTTACCCCAAAAAGTCGTAGTTACCAACAAGCAATTATCCCTAGTGATCCAGAAGTCATTGAAACCGGTAATCCACTTGATTAATAACATCATGCAAGATATTCCTCCCGAGCTAATCAATGACGTCATTGACAAGGGGGTAGTGATGACTGGCGGAGGTAGCTTACTTAGTTATCTACCCGAGTATCTGACTCGATCGATAGGCTTGCCTTGTTATTTAGCTGAGGAACCGGAAACCAGAATTATTTATGGCAGTGCTAAAATGTTAGAAAACTTAGAATTGTTTAGGTATACGCTTAAACTGTAAAATTAAAACAGACATGAAATTAAAATTGATAAAACTTAAAATAGTTCAGCAAAGGGTTCTGATCGCCTTTGCTTCAGTGATTTTAATTGTCGGATTAACGATCATCAGCGTTCAGTTTGCCCAGGGGTATAGATTTAACTTTAAACACAAACAAGTCGAACTGACCGGTTTATTAGTAGTTAAGTCAAAACCGCCGGCAGCGCAGTTGTTTTTAAACAATAAGCTTACAGGAGCTACAGATACAAGCTTAAGCTTACCTAAAGGATCTTATACAATAAAGATAACCAAGCCGGGCTACCAGATATGGCAAAAAGAACTGCCGATAGATAAAGGCTTGGTTACTCAAGTCGAGGCTCGTTTGTGGCCGATTTCTCCGGATTTGTCTAAGATAACTTATGCCGGAGCCATAAAGCCGGTTTTAAGCCCGCTAAGAAACGAGATAGCTTTTGTCCTGCCTGATTCTGAGGCGGTTATTGACTGGCAGTTGGATCCGGGTTTATACATTCTTGATTTATCAACTCAAGGCTTTTTGAATAAGAAAGAAGTTAGGCTGATAGCTAAAAACACTCAAAAGGTTAAGTTTCATGAAGTCATCTCATTAGAGTAGTCGCCTGACGGCTCGAAGATTATGGCCAAGTTTGACAAACAAGTATTTTTACTATCGACCAAGAACTTGCAAGATAATACCCCATTGTTGGATATTTCATACCAAGAGCAAAGCATTAAGCGAATTTGGCAGAAGCAAAGGCAACAGCAATTATCTTTTATACTAAACAAAATCAAGCCACCCCTGAATCAGCAGATAACCGACATGACCAAGGTTATAGCCATATCTCCGGATGAAAGTAAACTTTTATACCAAGCGACCCAGTCCGGTACGCTGGCCAGAGTCATTAAGCCACCGTTGCCAGGCAACAATCACTTACCAGAAGCTCGTGATTTGACCGTTGATGATTATTATGTTTACGATATAAAAGACGACAAGAACTACTTGTTAATCAAGGCCGACAAGGTCAACGAAAACGATGTTTTGTGGTGGATGTCTGATTCCGGTCATGTTTTGCTGGTAAAGCAAAACAAATTGTTTATTTTAGAAGATGATGGCAGTAATAGAACCTTGGTTTTTGCCGGCGAGTTTGATTCAAACTATGTTTTTCCCCACTTGAGCAATCAAGACATAATTGTTTTAACTTCTTTAAACCCGGCAAAGCCTGATTTTTATAATTTATATAATTTAAGTTTGAGGTGATTATGACAAAAGCAGTGGCATTGGTTAAAGGCATGTTTGTTAAGGTTGAAAACACGCCGTATATGGTAATGGATAAAGAGTTTTACAGCCCGGGTAAAGGAGCTTCGGTGGCTAGACTAAAGTTAAAAAACCTGAAAACCGGTCAGATTATAAAAAAGGTTTTAAGAAGCGATGTAGAAGTCAAAGACATCTTTATCAACAACAGAGCACTTCAATTTTTGTATAAAGATGGCCAAGATTATGTTTTTATGGATCCTAAAAGTTTTGAGCAAATAGAGTTCAGCTCAGATTTTATCGGCAAGGCAGGTTATTTTTTGGAAGCAGGCAAAAATTACCAAATAGCCTTTTTTAATGACATGCCGGTTAACATCCGCTTGCCGGCCAAGGTGGTTTTGGAAGTGGCGGAAGCGCCACGGTCGGTGAAGGGCGGCCGTGTTTCGGGGGAAAACAAAGAAGTAAAGTTAGTCACCGGGTACAAATTAAAAGCGCCTACCTTTATCAATGTCGGCGACAAGGTGGTGGTTAATACGGATACCGGCGAATATGTCAAAAAAGCTTAGGATTAAAGACTTGGCCAAATAATTTGTCCGCAGTTGGCATATCTTGGTTTTGGTCGATCTGGCTTGTATCAAAAATTTGACATAAACCAAACTAGTATTTAGTATAGAATTATGGCAGTTGCAAAACATAAGTATTTTGATTATCACATATTTACCCATTCGTTGTTTTTTATAAGCTTAACAGTTATCGTCTATTTTTGGGTAACCTTGCCCCATACCGCTTATTACACCCTTCAGTTAGCCGTATTGTTTTTATTGGCATATTTTTTAAACTACAGACTTAGCCATCGTTTGCACAAAGTGGTAGCCAACACCAAAGTCAAAGCATTATTGCTAGCTCATTATGAACTAATAATTAACCTGTCTTTGATCGGTGGTGTGGTCTTTCTATTAGTAGCCGTCACCGGCGGAATCCAATCTCCCTGGTTTTTCTTGGTTTACTTTTTAATGTTTGCTATGGCAATTTTGTTGGACAGGGAGATGGTAGTGATTTACACGCTAGTAACTTTGATATTTTTTAGTTTGTTACCATCGACAGCTTCCCTTTATTGGTATTTTACTCGGCTATTGTCTCTGGTTTTAATAGCTCCGGTAGCTTACTATATTGGTTATAAATACCAACAAATCAGGGAACAAAAAGCAGTTTTATATCAGCTCAAAAAGACGGAGTCTGATATAGAAAGTAATATTCTTTTATGGTTAAAACTGGTTTGCCTACCTAGTTTAAGGTATGTTATAGATAAAATAAGTGTTTTAATGCCTTCGGCCACCGTCAGCCAAAAGGACACGTTAGGCGGGATCTTGGCTAAAACCAAGCAGCTTGCCGGTCAGGCAGATGATTTAGCCCGTAAAGTAGACGAAATGGGTGATGCGATTGAACAGTAGCAGCAATTAAATTATTTAATTTGATTTTGAAGTTTTAAGGCAGGAATGTTCTCTTTGTTCAGTAGATTAAAACAATCTACTAGCGTTTTGGTGGACCCCGGTTGTTCAAACACTGTCTTTAAGATAGGTGATCAGATTAAGGTTATTCCTTCTTTTGTGGTTGAGGACAAGACATCGAGTCAAGTCATAACCGCTGGTCAGGAAGCTTTACTTATGCTTGGCAAATTGCCAAACAAATTTAGGATCATAAAACCCGTTAAGCAGGGTAAGATCATCAACGACCAAGCTTACTCCACCCTGTTGGAATATGGACTGTCTTTGTTTAGTTTAAAATTGGACATACAGGTCCAGTTGGCTCGTATGTATAATAATTTTTTGGTTTCTCTAAATCCTCATTTAAGCTCGGTTGATAAGCAGGTCATGTTGAAAACGTTTAAAAATTTTGGCGGCGGTAATGTCGTCTTCTTTGACAAAGTTATGCTGGCCTTGATCGGTGAAGGTAAAGATGTTATAGGCCAACATGGTACGATGGTCATTTATATCGGTAGCAGCTTAACCCATATAAGCTTGGTGGTCATGGGTGGCAAGGTGATGGAGGAAAATCTCTATTTTGGTGGTGATGACACAAGCATGGCCTTGGTTGATTATATAAGGCAAAGATATGATGTTAAAGTCAGCTACAAAGAAGCGTAAAAAAGAAAACAGGAGATCATCTCGACCAAGGCCGAAAATATCCACTTTTCCGGCTTAGACTTGACCAAAAGGACGGTTAAGACCTTGAGGTTAAAAAGGCAAGAAGCAGTCGAGGTGGTTTTAAACAGTTTTGGATCAGTTTTGTTTAAGATTAAGCGGTTTGTCGAAAAGATACCGGTTGAGTTTTTGCCGGAAATCGCCAATCAAGGTTGCTTATTGACCGGCGGCGGTGTCTTGGTGCCGGGATTAAGCCGTTTGTTAAGCGAAGAAACCGGTTTACCGATGATCGTCAGTCAAACCCCTCAGCTTTCTATAATACAAGGCCTAAGCCGACTGGATGCAGATAAAAAATTGCGAGCTAAACTGGAAATAAAGGATGAGCTTTTTTAACCAATCAGTCAAAAAACACCAAATCAGCCTAAGGGCCAATAATCCTTCATTTAAGCAGGCGGTGGTGGCTTTTTTGGTTTTGGGGTTTGTTATTTTCATAGTCCAACGAGTTGAGGTTTGGCAGCTTGCCTTGATTAAGATAGATAAAAAACTGCTTAGCCCGGCCAACCGCTTGGTTGATTTTGCCCATCGATTAAAAAATTTTGACAGGTCGCAACATCGATTGATTATCGAGAATGAGCGCCTTAGAAGAGCCTATAGCCAATTAATTAATTTTGAGACTTTTAACAACCAGCCTAGGTATAACTACGAGAAGATGATAAAAAGTTTAAATTTGAAGGCCATAACGGCTAGAATCATCATTCTCCAAGGGGATAAGCTTTTAGTTGAGAGTCGGCAATTAACCAGCCAACCAACGAGTGGTCTGGCTGTTTATGATCAATGGCTGATTGGCCGCTGGTCATA
>JAJRVN010000066.1 GCA_024277325.1 Patescibacteria group bacterium
CAAGGTTCAAAAACTGGCTTTGGAAGTGTTTTCTTTGGATGAGACTAAATGGGGAGTCAATGTTCAACCTTACTCAGGCACGCCGGCCAATTATGCGGTTTATTTTACCTTAATAAAGCCTGGTGATGTCTTAATGGGGATGGATCTGGCCGCTGGCGGGCATTTAAGCCATGGATTTAAGGTAACTTACTCTGGCCGGATGTATAAAAGTATAACTTATGGAGTGAATAAAGACGGTTGGCTGGATTATGATGAGATTGAAAAATTGGCGATTAAACATAAGCCAAGATTAATCATCGCCGGCGCCTCGGCTTACTCACGCGTGATCGAATTTGATAAATTTAGGAGCATAGCTGATAAAGTCGGGGCATATTTAATGGTCGATATGGCCCATATAGCCGGCTTAGTGGCGGTCGGGGTACACCCATCACCTTTTGATTGGGCGGATGTGGTCACAACCACAACTCATAAGACACTGCGAGGACCAAGAGGGGCCATGATTTTTGCCAAAAGAAACAAAGAAGTTAATTATGATGAGAAAAAGATGAGTTTGGCTCAAGCCGTTGATAAGGCGGTTTTCCCAGGTATGGAAGGCGGGCCGCATAATCATCAGATCATGGCTATCGGTGTAGCTTTGGCGGAAAGTTTATCACCAAAATTTAAAGATTATGCCAAGCAAGTGGTGGTTAATGCAAAAGTGATGACAAAAGAGTTTATTGAGCGGGGATATGAGGTAGTTTCTGGTGGGACTGATAATCATTTAATGCTTATTGATTTAACCAATCGTTTTGGTCCAGGCTGGGGCGGTTTGGTGGAAAAGTTATTAGAATTATCAGGCATTACAGTCAATAAAAACGTAATTCCTGGTGAGCAGTCCAGCCCCTTTTGGCCATCAGGCATCCGATTGGGCACGCCAGCGGTAACTACCAGAGGGATGAAGAGAGAAGAGATGATCAAGATTGTGGAGTTGATTGATAAGGTGATAAGTGGAGTTAAGCTTAAATGGTTGAATCATAAAAAGCCAAGTCAGCAGGTAGTGGACGAGGTCATAGAAAAGATGGCAGCCACCAAGTTAATTGATCGTGTATTGATAGAAGTAGAACGATTAACATCAGGTTTTCCCTTGTTTGGAGGGTAAAGTATGGGAGAGAAGTTAAGATATGAAGTGAGAGATAAGTTATCCCTGTCATCTTCGATAGAACAATTTTTAATATCTGTGTGGCGAGAATATTTTAATAATGATGCTCAAGAAGTTTTCCAACCTTTTAGTTATCAGGTGGGTTTTTTTACTGAATTATTTCGAGTAATGGGTCAGTATTTATTGGCGTGTCAAGGAAAAGACGAATCGTTGTTTGGAGAAAGGGGGTTATATTCAGTGGAGAAAAGGGAGTCAATTAGAATCAATGAGAGAAATTGTAAAGCATGGGAGGAAGCGAGAGGAAACAAAGTATTTCATAACTTAAGAGTGCTGTGCCTGGGGGGATTGGAGGGAAGAGTTTTAGCGGCCTTGGGAGCACAGGTAGTAAATGTTGATCCATTAATAGCCAAGCTGCCAGAAAGCAAGTTACCTAGTAATCTAATTGAGATTCCTCGGAGATTTCCTATAAAAGATGATGTCTGGGCAGATGTGTTAAAAGGTGGGTTTGATTTAACTTTTTCCTTTTGGTTGTTTGACCGCGGAAGCGGTCTAGATTCCAGAGAAAGACCCATGTCTTACCAAATAAAACCCGAAGAATTAGATGTATACAAGTCTGTTTTTATAGAGGCTTTAAGAGTGACAAAACCCGGAGGTTTAAGTGTACATAGTGGAAATATGATGCATTTGATTCTTAATGCAAGGGATAATAACTTAAATAATTTGGTTGGCAAGGTAGATGTATTTGCAGATGGATTTGGACAAGAAAGACCCAGTGATAGTTTATGGATAATCAAAAAGTCGACTCCAGCGTTCTCGATAGAAAGAATCTAGATGAATAAAATATTAGCGGTGGTAGTGCGGGTATAATAAGATATGATCTTTGATGGTAAGAAATTCCAAGCGGAGAGAGTTCAAATTTTACGGAAGAAGTTGGTGGATTTGAAGTTAAAACAAGGCCGGGTTTTAAGCCTGGCCAGCTTGTATTTTTCTACTGATCAGGCCAGTCAAACATACACTCGCCTTAAAGAAAAATTAGCGGAAAAGTTGGGCATTAGATTTATTAAATTTGGCATAGATATTGAGTCTGGGGACGATCTTAATAAAATTAATCAGTTGATAAAACTGGAAGCGGGTAAAGTTGATGGAGTTTTAATCCAAAAACCAAGCAAAATAATGACGATCCCGGATCGTCATAGAGATGAGGTGTTTTACCAGTTGGCAGCTAGTGTGCCGGTGGAAAAGGATGTCGATGTCATCTCACCGAAGTCTTTAGGCCGATTAGTAATGATAAATGAGTCTTTAAAATTTTTGTGGCCGGCAACGGTTAGAGCTGTGTTTTGGGTTCTGGCGGTGGCTTTAAAAGTTTATCAACATCAGGTTAATAATCCATTTGAATTGATTTCAGAAACTCAAATTTTAGTCGGTAAAAAAATAGTTGTGGTTGGCAATCGGGGCTTGGTTGGTTCGGTTTTAAGTTTGGCTTTAGCTTCTTTTGGGGCTCAAGTGGTTGGCGGAGATAAAGGGGTGGATGTTGAAGTATTGGTGAGAGAGGGGGAGATCGTCATTTCCTGCACCGGCGTGCCCGGGTTGATCAAAAGCGATTGGATAAGGCCAAGCCAAACAATAGTTGATGTTGGTTTTGGCAAAAAAGAGGGAAGGGTAGTAGGTGATTTTGAAAAAGCAACTTATGAAAAAGTTAAATTTTCAGCCGGTGTGCCAGGAGGGGTTGGTCCGATAACCGTAATCTCTCTGATGGAAAACTTGCTCCAATTGTTTGTTTCCCAAAACCAAAGAATAAACAGAATCTAAGCGTAGATTAGTTGCTTAGCTAGTTGGAGTAACTTTGGGCCGGAGGCTAAGTTTTTATTTCTTAACTTGACGATACTGGGTTGTTTATCTGTCAAAATCTTAGGGTTGATGAGAATTTTTTGCCATAGAGTTCTAAAATCAGTTATTTTTTCCGCCACCCAGCCGATATTGTAATTGCGGATTAAATCAAGATTGCCGTCTTCTTGTCCGGTGACATGAGTGATAGCAATAAACGGTTTTTTTTGAGCTACGGTTTCAAAGATGAGATTAGGGCCGGCTTTGCCAATGACCACGTCGGCGGCGGCCATATAGGCGGCCATATTTTTAGTAAAAGTTAAAACTTTAATCTTAGGCAGGTTGGTTTTGACTTTTTGAGTTAATTTATAACTTTCGTTAATTAGCTTGAATAAGAGCCGGTTTTTGCCGGTAATAAAAACAAGCTGGTAATCTTTATCACTTTGGTTGAGAAAAAGAGTGGGTAGTAAGTTAATGAGAGTATTAGTGCCTTCGCTGCCGCCGCAGATTAAAAAAGTTAATTTATCATCAAACCCCAGTTTTTGGTGAGCTTTTTTTTGATTGGTTAAGTAATAGAAACTTGGTCGAGTCAGCCAGCCAACAGCCCGGAGTCGATTCCGAGAAATCCCCAATTGTTTGCCCAATTTGAGTGTGGTCTTATCGAAGCCGAGGTTATAGTCGGCCCCGTAAGAAAACGTAATCGGATGAATGGTAATGGGGTCGGATATGATATTGATATGCTTGATGTCTTTGGGTTTGTAGTTATCTAAAATCGGCAGATAAATAAAATGGGTTGTGATAATTAAGTCTGGTGATAACTGTTTTATCAACTTTATGGTTTTATTTTTGAAAGTATAACTAAAGTAGTGTTTTAATAATGTTTGCAGTTTCTGGTTTTGGCTTATCTTAAAAGGGATTTGAAATAGGCCTGGAGTAAAACGATAAATGGCTTTATAAGCCGTATAGCCTGACCAGTCGGCGGTTAGATCTTTAGTGATCACTTGGAAGTTATCCGATAGAGCTTCGCCGGCAGCATCGGCCAGGCTGGCATGACCCTCAATGGATGATAAGATTAAAATTTTCTTTGGCATTAACAGACTTATTATACACACAACTATAATTTTCAATTTTCAAATTCCAATAAACCAATCAAGTTCCAAAGCACCAATTTTCAAACATTTGATCATTGGAGCTTGGGGATTTCATTGTAAATTGATCATTGGAAATTATTATTATTTATAGTTTTTAGCTGTCAAGGGGTTAAATTATGATATAATCAAGTAGTAAAATGGAACAGGAATTAACAGGTATAGCTAAGACAAATTCGCTCCCAACCTTATCTAGCACCTCATCTTTAATTAAGCAAGCTTGGCTTGATTTTAAGGCTGATTGGGATCGGTTGATTATTTTACAGGTTTTTCCTGTGGTTGGAGCGGTTGCTATCACCTTGGTTTGGATAGTTGTTGTTTTTTTGATTGCCTTGATTTTTGGGTTTGGATTAAGCTTAAGCAACTTATCAACAGATTTAAGCTCTATTAGCTCTTTTTGGCCGATAGC
>JAJRVN010000067.1 GCA_024277325.1 Patescibacteria group bacterium
GCCCAATTTAAGGCTTGGTCAGGACTATTAGAGATTTAATTGCTAATCCAGTAAACTACGGTAACTTGACTGTCTAACTGACCGGAAACGGCCAAGCTGAAGCCACCGACCTGCTTGCTTTTGACATAAACGGATTGATTGATGTCTTCTTCTGTAGTAATGATGATTTTTGAGTCTGGCTTAACGTTATCATTTTTAACAAAGGCTTCGACCTGGTTGCTTTTTAGAACTACTTTGCCGGTTAAGCCATTGGAATTGGTTGTTTCGATCAAGTTAAGTTGAGGTTGGTCTTGGGTTGGTGAAGCGATGACTAATTTATTGCTACTAGCCTGTTGACTGGGTATGTCTTCCATCTCAAACATCTCGATTTTTTGGTCGATCGTCGCCGAATCTTTGGCAGATAGATTGTTTTTAAAGCTTGGGTCAAGCTCAACCAGTTTTTTCAGAACCTTAAGCTGTTTATCCACTTCGTTGGGCAGAGCCTTTTTTCGTTTTAGATAGGTCAAGACCACAACCGCCTGGTTTAATTTGCCGATTTGGATGCTGGCTTGGGCCAGGATTAACCGGCCAGCATAGTTGGCCGGAGTATATTTTAAATCTTTGTTTAATATCTCAAAAGCTTGGGCCGGTTGCTGGGTTTCTATTAAAAAATTGGCCAAGGTATTCAAATAGATGGCTTGGTTTAGGTATTTTTTGTGGGCGTTAAGATAGGCTTGGTAAGCTTGTTTTTCAGCTTGAGGATAACTTTGTCTGATGGAGTCATATAATTGACCGGCGAGAAAGTAAGCTTCCGGTTTGTTGGGTTTTAAATCGATAGCTTGGCGGTAGGCTTCTATGGCTTGATTAAGCAGGTTTATATTGCTTTGTTGGCTGCGGGCTTTGGAGTAATAAAACCGACCTTTGCTAAGCAGAAGCTGATACTTATCCTTAGCTGATAATAGTTGAGGTTGATTCACAGATTTGAGTTGCTTATCTTGCCCTATCTTAGCTTTTATAGGTGGCTTGGCCGGTTTAGTCAGCAAAAAGGCAAAAGGTAAAGCCAAGACTAAGACCGATCCGGTTGTTAAACCACCAACCAGAACCATTTTTTTACTTATTGCCATTTTATTTATAAAAGCCTAAAGGATTAAGTTTTTTACCTTTCAAGATGATTTCAAAGTGAAGATGGGTGCCGGTTGACCGGCCGGTTGAGCCCATCAAACCGATAACTTGACCCTTGCTAACTTTGTCACCAGCTTTGACTTTTAGTTTTCTCAAATGAGCGTATAAGGTTTTGTAACCGTTGGTATGGCTTATGACAACATACAAACCATAGCCGCCGTGGGTTCTGGTCCAGCCGGCTTGGACGACTTTACCGCTGTCGGCAGCTTTAATCGCCGGCCCGCTTGGATTGGCAATGTCTATGGCTCGATGGTACCAATGGTATCTTTGGGTGATAACTCCGGCGGCTGGCCAAAGAAATCGGCCTCGAGCAGACTTGCTGACACCTTGGAAAGCCTGGTTTAACCGAGTAGTTTTGGGTTGATTAACTTGGGGTTTGATGCCGTCTGGGACGATTAGCAATTGACCGACTTCAAGACTGAAGGTTTCCTCGTCTTTAAAGTAATTGAAGGGAAAATCAATGATAGCTTGAGGCGAGGTTTTGTATTTTTTGGCAATGGAATAAATAGTTTCTCCCTTTTTGACCCGATGGGCAAGACCGGTTACCGGCAAGATTCTTAGCTGTTGCCCCGGTTTTATCTTGTCTATTTTGAGATTGTTTTCCCATTTGATGGTGTCAACCGAGATATTGAATTTGTCAGCGATTGTAGATAGGGTGTCGCCGGCTTTAACTGTATAAACAGTGATCGACGATCTTGGTTTTTGGGAGATATGAGTATAAGGATCGATCATTTCTTCCCGATTAATGTTGGTTACATCGATGACCATATTTTCCACTTGAACATTTTCAGCATTAACCGAAGCTCGTAGAGAAGAGGTGACTAAAGGCGCCAAAACTAAGGAAACAACCATAACGCCAATAAGAGTGGTGTGAGTGAACGATCTGACATATCGACCACGCTTTTGGATCAATAAAAAAACGATAGCCTGTTTGAGATTGGCCAGGATAGACATAATAAAGGCCAATCTTTTCAAACTAAAGCCGGCCAAAAATCGCAGATACAGATTAAGATCGGTAAAAAACTGTTTCATTATGTCTATATAATAACCTGAAATGCCAAAAACAACAAAACCAGAGGCTGATCTTTTTCGTTATTAATCAACCTGTTCAGCCTATAACACAATCAAAACATGATCAACTGAATAAAACCGCAGTTGCCTTAGCTTGATTATTGCGAAGCGAGGATGTGCCAATAGGAGTAAGACAAAGCAACCCCAACTTAAAGTTTGGCTTTAAAGATTGATTCTTATCAAAAAGCTGCAAAAGTTCCAATATGTATACAATGCAATCATGGGCTTGACAACTTAGTTGTTTTGCGATTATCATAACTTATTATGATTGTTGGCAGAGAGGCAAAGTCCAAGTCTAATTTTATTAGCTTAAACAGTTTGCCGCTTGTGGCTTTTTTCTTGGTTTTCCCTATCTTGTTTTTGCCTGTCTTTGGCGATGCTTACAACTTGCCTAAGACTTTGTTTTTGTTGATTATCTCCGCTGCGATGACAATTATCTGGTTGGCAGATAATTTTCGGCGCAAAGCTTTTTCCATAACCATAACCCCTTTCTTATCGGCTTTATTTTTTCTTAGTTTGGTTATTGGCTTGTCGGTTTGGTTTGCCTCCGGCAATTACCACATATCTTTATTGGGCCTGCCAACTAACTTTTTCTTGGCTTTTTTGTTTTTTGTTGCCGCCACATCATATTACGGCAGTAAGCAAGTGGTCAAAACATCACTGATTGCTTTGGTTTTGGCATCAACGGTTTTATCTATCCTGTTTGTTTATCAATTCTTTGACCTTTTGCCATCAGTTGTCCCCTGGGCGGTCTTAAAAAATAATAAGCTTTGGACGCCGGCCGGCGGTATCTTTGAAGTGTTATTTTATGCTGTTTCAAGCTTAATAATAAGCTTTGTTTTTGCCTGGCAAGAAAGACATGAAGTTAAGAAAATAGCCTATTTCCTGGCTACGGCCTTATCGGCCTTAGCCGCCGGGGTTGTTGTCTATGCTTTGTTTGGCGGCGCCGGTGCTGATTATGTCTGGCAGCATCTGCCGATTCGCACCAGCTGGGTCATCGCTCTTGAAGTGGTTAAAAATTATCCGTTATTGGGGGTTGGCCCCGGCATGTTTATCACCGCCTTTAATCGTTTCCGCGATGTCGGCTTTAACTTAACACCTAATTGGAACAATAAATTTTTTAATTCAGCTAACACCCCGTTTAATTTCTTATCGGAACTTGGCTTTTTGGGTCTGGCTGGCTGGCTGGTTTTTTGGTGGTTGGTCTTAAAACTAGTCCTTAATAATTGGAAGAGGTCGGTTAATGATCCTTCAGCTAAATCTTTATCAATGATCTTAATCTTTAGTTTTATTTATCAGTTGCTGGTTCCGGCTTCAGGCTTAATTTGGGTGATGATCATTATGCTGTTGGCTTTATACATCATCATCGGCCAAGATATGCAGCTATCCTTCATTAGCCGCTTATTGGTGTCTTTGGAAACAGCTGTGATTAGACATAGCCAGTCATTGGGTTATCGCTCCGGCATGATCTTAAACACCATGGTCGGCCTTATTATCCTGATAATCTTTGGCTTAAATTCTGCCATTTTGGTTAGGTATGCCCAAGCGGAACAGGCTTATGCTAACTCAATCAAAGCTTCAAACCAAAATGACGTCCGTGACTTGTTAAACAATCTTAACTTGGCAATTCAAAGGTATCCTTGGTTAACCAAGTACCATATCAATGTGGCCCAGATACATTCAAACATAATAGCCAGTCTACTTAAAAAAGACCCTAAAGAGTTAACTGATGATGATAAAAAGCAGCTGCAAGCCTCGATCCAGGTGGCCCTGTCTCAAGCCAGGATAGCGGTTAAGCTAAACCCGGCCGATGCCGATACTTGGGCTTTTTTGGCCAGAACTTATTCCAAGATAATCGGTTTGGCTAAAGGCGCTGATGGTTGGGCTATTGATACGTATCGCCAGGCCTTAGTTCTTAATCCCGTTGATCCGATTTTAAGGACGGAACTGGCCGGCCTGCTTTACAGTTTAAACCAAACCGATGAAGCCCTAAGCCAAGCCAGGCTAGCCACCCAGTCAAAAGTTGATTACGCCAATGCTTGGTATAACATGTCCTTAATTTATAGAAAGAAAAAGGATTATCCCCAAGCTTTTGCAGCTATGCAACGGGTTTGGGTAACTTTACCGTTTAACTCGCCAGATAGACAAAAAGCCCAGTCGGAGTTAGACGAGCTTAAAAAGAAAGTCCAAGAGATGCAACAGCAACAACAGCAACAACAACAACAACCTAACCAGCCTCAACCGCCGGCTCAACAAGCTTCTCCGACTTTAGCGCCGTTACCAACCCCAACCCCAATATTAAGCGAACCGACTCCAATCTCAACCCCATCAGTGTCGCCCATAGAACTGCCCCAAGATGAGGTTCAGCCGCCAACAACGCCAACATTAACTCCGACACCAATACCAACACCGTAAAATTGTTCCACCACGCCAGGTTAGGTTGTCATTTAAGTCCACCCGTCATTCCGGGCCTGACCCGGAATCTCCCTGTTTTATGCACTCTTAATGAGATCCTGATTTTCATCAGGATGACGATGATGGGGGTACAATCGTCATTTAAGGCCTCCGATCCGGAATCTCCACGGGCCGCAACTGTCTTTCTAAACTTGGGGAATAGCCGTCTTGCTGAACTTGGTTCAGCATCTCCTTATTTTTAGCACATACCCAACAAGACCTTGATTTCCATAAGGATGATAGTTGCCTCAATGTTAAAATCAATTATGCGGCCGAAAGCCTTTACCATGATAGAACTGCTCATTGTAGTTTCCATAATCTCGATTTTGATCGTAGCCTTTGTCAACCAATTTAATTTGGGCCGTTATTTCAAAAGAAGCCGGGATGTCAATATGAAGATTTTAACCAGAGAGGTCAAACAAGCGCTTTATCGTTATTATGTCAACCACAATGAATATCCTGGCAATCTGGAGGAAGCCGGCATCAATGTAGTCATGCCAGATATCCTAAATCAATCGACAAACCAGTCCGGCCAGCCATACATATATCCTCCCCCAGACCAATCGGTTGCTCAAGGTTTGATTAAAGATAAAGAACTAAAATCAACCTCACTCATATCAGCCCAGGATATAAACCAACTAAACAAGACACCCATAGCTGATTTAAAAAACTTTATGTTTGTTGCTAACCAGCAATATATCAATAAAGCGGATTGCGATGTTCGACAGAATGCGGTTAATCTATCTCAACCGAAGATATGCTACTTGGTTTCGCATAATGATTGCTTGTCAGCCAAATCAGCCAAATCAGCCAACTATTATGGCGTTTGTGAAAACGGAGGCTCCATTGTAGGCATAGTTTCTTTGTCAGACTTGTCTGACTCGGCAAAATGGCCGGGAACCACTCAATGGATAGGCTTGTGCCAGGATTATACCACCTTATTGGGAGAGGGTGGTTTAAAGTTTGGTATCTATAAGTGCGAGTGATTAAAACTTAATCTATTTTAATACCCTCCATCTTGACTCCTTCAAACCTGAAAGCCCCAGGCAATGGAGTTGGAGTTGGGGTGTTAGTCGGAGTCGGAGTATTGGTTGGTGTTGGTGTTGGAGTTTGAGCAGCCGAAACCGAATAAAAAGTCGATGGAGAATTTTGGTTATTGTATTCTGTTAGAATCCACCCGTCACTTCTAGTCACAGTGCTGAGTCTAACTTCGTCAAATTGCCCATCGGTATAATCGTAAGAACAGTTACGAGTATTATAACCCCAATACCAATAGTCACTGGGTGGATCCAACAAGGTATCTCCGCTGTAACTAGTGACCAAACCTTTTGCTCCATTACCATACATGATTAACTGTTTAGAAGCACTGTTGTTTACCATGGCAAGGTGATACCAAACTCCAGTACTAGTAAGTCCGGCGCCTACTCTAGTGTAATAACTTGTTGATTCGGCCGCGTTTGAATGCTTTCCCCAGAACCCATAGGTAGCTGTAGGATGAGAATATATTTCTGACTCCCAGAACGTTCCATGGATATTAGTGATAATGGAAATTTGGACAGAACAGTTAGATCTGGGGTCACCCCGCCGATCTAGATTAACCCACACACTAACTGTGTAATTACTTGACCAATCTACGTCGGCGCTGGGTACATTTACATCTATACCGTCATCAACACCATCGAAATCCCGACCGCTGCCGATTTTACCCGTGGTGGTAACTGTGCCGACATTGGTGCCGGTATGTCCATTACCTGAAACGTCCAACACATTTCCTGAAGATTCTTCCAGGTGCCAGACTCCTTCATAGCCGTTTGACCAAGTTCCGGTGACGTTTTGTTGATTGGTGGCACCGGCATTGCCATAATACATGTAAATATCCGTGTTGGCGGTTGAGGAAAGGGAAGCTACCTCGATCCAGGCTGTTAAAGCTCCGGTTGAACCATTGAACGATACTATCTCATGGTCTAGCTTGGTTGTTCCATCCGAGGCGGTAAAAAGGATGTCATCGCCGTCATTTTGAGCGTAGGCGGCCAGATCACTATCTGAAGACAGAGTAAAATACATGGGGAAGTTGGTCAGATTCGCTCCAACCTTAGTATAATCAATAGTTATTTTTTTTCTATATGTCCAACTGGAACTGTACCAACTGGCTGAAGTTATACCTACTTGCAGTTGGGAAAAATAGGCAATGGGTAGGATTAATATAAGTAGAATCATAGCCACTGGGTAAATGAATTGCCAAAGGCTTTTACGTCTTCTTACCTTTTCCACATCATATATTGAAGTATCCGATTGCTGGCTATCTGTCATAATTCTTATTTTAATTTATTATCCACCAGTTAATCATAATATCAATACTTAGCGGTTGGTTGATTTTAACTACAAAGTAAGAATTCTCTGGGGTTTGATCGTCAATGAATTTACTGGTAATATATGGCACTTGGTTTTGAGTATCTGAAGTCGGAGTTAAGTAAATGAGTGATTTTTGAGTAATGTTAGGATTGTAAACCTTAATGGTTGTGGCTCCACTTGGCAATCTTAAATTGCCGGCGGTGGCATTTGATTTTATCTCCGGATTGATAGGCTTATTTGTATCAGCCTGACCGCTTAGACTGGCAGTTTTATCAGCCGCGATGATAATCTTTTTGGCTGTCAACTCCCCACTGATATTGGCCGCGCCGGCAACATCTAAAGCTGGCTTATCACCGATACCGGCCAGATGCAGTTGGCCGCTGATGGTTGCTTCCTTGGCCAACAGATCACCAAAAGTAGCCGTTCCCCGATTGTTAATTTGGGCCACCGTTTCACCCTGACTGTTTTTGATATTTAAGGCAGTGTTTACTGTTGATTGTCCAGAACTTGAGGCGGTTTTGAGAACTATATCAAGATCTTTATCAATCCTAGACTCGATCTGATCGGTGGTTAATTGTTTGGTTGTGATCGAATCGGCTATTAGTTCGCCATTCACATATACTTTGCCGTTGGGGGCAACCACAAATGTGCCGGCTAAAATATCAACCGATTGCAAGCTGTCAGCTTGGATGTATAAGGTCTTGCCTAGAGCGGTAATGCTTTGGCCGGTAACGATCAAGGCCGAACAATTATCAGGATTGTCAGCTTGGCAGGTATTGACACTTAGGCCGTTATTGATAGTAGTTTGGTTTAAAATGGTCTGATCGGTAACGATCAGATTATTGACAACTCCATCTTTAGTATAGATGGTTTCTGCGTTAATATTGGCTGCCAGTTGCCCGCTGGCCGTAGCTTGGTTTTGGCTTGTTTGCCGTAAAACTTGCGTTGTTGAGTCGGTACCTAATAGATTGTTTAACAGTTGGTCTAACTGACTAATTTGGGCTAGGGCGGTTTGGGCGCTTTGTGAGCTTTGGGCTTGTTGTTTTTCCAATTGATCTAGGATCTGGCTGACACTGCCTTTTTGGGTGATAACATCATCGGCTACTAGACTACCTGAGATAGTAGCTTGTTTGACATCAAGGGCTTGGGCCTTGACTTGGCCGGAGAAACTGGCTTCTTTGGCTTCAAGTTTGCCGTTGATACGAATGTTGCCTTTGGCATCAATCTCGGCCACGGTTTGGTCATTTTCTCCTTTGACCAATAATTTGCCAAAACCTGATTCCTTTCTTAAGTTAATGGTCAGATCACCTTGGTTGTTTTGAATCTCAGCCATCTCAACCAGTGGGGTAGGCGATTGTTCGGCGATTCTTTGGTCAACGATTGAGGTGATGTAATCTTTGATATTTTGGCCGGCAATAGAGAAGTTTTCCGCAGTTGTTACCGCTAATTTTTTAACACTTATTTTTTCTGCGATCAGTTCCTGGGTCTGGATTAAGCCGGCGGTGAGTTGGCCGATGACCGCTTGAGAAGCGGTTAAGGCTATTTGAACAATTTTCCTAGTCTTTTGGTTGATTAAATGATACAAATTACCCTGATTTTCGATTTTTACATTTAATAAATCATCTGGAGATAGAGCCAAGAGTTTGTTATTTAAATTATTTATTCCCTTGTGCACTTGGAGAATATACAAGCTGTTTTCTTCTATTTTTTCCAACAATTTCATGTCTCTGGCCTGTAAACTGTAACCGGCCCAACCGACGTTGTCGTTTATGGAAGGCAAACCGGGCAAATGTCTGTTTTCTTGTATGTACGCTTCTAAATCATCCAAAGCCACGAGGTGGTAATCATCATCAAAGATATAATCGGCCACCTGCAAACTGCTGTCATCGGCCGGGTCCACCCATCCGGTTTCGACAAATAATAAAACGTCGCCGTCTCCACTGGTTGGATCATAATCTTCCAAAGCTCGGCCGATAACAAAACCAGGACCAACTAGTTTTTCAGCCCTGCCTGGTTCTGAGGAAGCGGTCAGATAATCACCGGCCTTAATATATGATGATGAGCTGCTGACCTTAACCGGGACTCTTCCGGATAAGGCTACCGGCACTTGCTTGTAATGAATAAAGTCTTTTTGATTAAAACCACCCAGCGTAATACCCGGATCGGTTGAGACAACCCCTAATAACAGTCTTTTTTCTGCGGGGTTGCCGCTGGACCGGGCAACAAAGGGGACCTGGGCCGGTTTGGTTTGGGCACAACCTATAGTACCCTGATCATCTATTTCCTCAGTGGCGGTGCAGATGGAGCCTTGAGTTGTGGCGCTGACAACCACCTCGCCAGCGGTTAATGTATTATCTTGAGTTGGGTAATTTTCAGCTAAGTCGATAGCGTAAATCGAGGTGTATTCAGCATAAATGGCTCCGGCGGTTCTACTGGCATCATCACAGTTGTTGCCCCCATTATCGACACAGAAAGCGCCACTGTTGATAACGAAGGAACCATTGGGCAGATTGGAGCTGCTAAGGGCGGTACCATCATTACCAAGTAGCATCTTACCACTGGATTTAATAGCAAATTTAATATTGGTATCAGAAAGGTCGTTAGAATAACCAACAACCCAATCTGTACTGGCGTTATTGGTTCTGGTCCACCAGTATTTAGCGTTTGTACTGTCATAGTATTTAAGAACAGGTGTATTGGATGCTTTAATCGTTAAAGCTAAAGAAGCAGGCTGAACGGTGATATCGCCCGAGGTGTTGGAGATAATAGATGAAGCCCCCGCAATTTCTAATTTGGCACCCGGACTCGTCGTCCCGATGCCGA
>JAJRVN010000068.1 GCA_024277325.1 Patescibacteria group bacterium
CAACAACCAAGTCATTGTGGTTGCCAGATCAGCGGTTAAAGTTCAAGAAATAGATGTCATGAAGGCCGAACTGGCTAAACAGGAAGCTGAAAAGATGTTGGCTAAGAAGTTAGAAAAAACTCAGTTTGCCCAGATTGAGTCCAACTTAAGGCGGGCTGTCATGGAACTTAATGTTGCCAATAAATACAAGAACAAGCGCCGGTTTAACAACTGATTTTTTCAGCAAAAGACAAGCGTGTCGGCTGGGCAATTTCCAGATAGTCTTTTAATTTGACCGCCATAGATAAAGATTTATCGCCGGCGTTAAAGATTATTTTATGGCAATCAAGTAGACCGTCGTCGATAAAGGTAGCCAAGCCAAATAAAATTCCCAATGGCGGTATGCCACCGGGTAAGACCCCATCGGTAATTTCCTCTACTTCTTTAGAAGTGGCAAAGCGGAAGCTTTTCAAGTTAAGCTCTTGCTTAAACTTGATTTTATCCAACTTGAAATCACCGGGCAAAACCGTCATGACAAATTTGGCTGTTTGCTTTTTAGGATAGATTTTTAAGATCAAAGCCTTGGCTCCTTGGTGAATGGCATAGTCTGGCCTGACCGAGGCCGCTTGAGTACTGGTCCTAACCGGCGCGTGCTTGTAAGTCTTAAACCAAAACTTATGTTTTTGCCAGAGCTCAATTATTTTTTGGCTGGTTGGGTTCATAAAACTTCACAGTTGTAATTTAGTTTTTAAGATAATTATAAACCATTAAAAAAGCCAACCCAGCAAAATCCAAAGGGGCCATTAACTTCTCCTTAGGCCAATCAACCTTGCCTCTTTTTAGTAATGGCGATCAGCTATTAGTTTCGTTTAGCTCCCCGGCTTTCAAGAAAAGCGATGATTTGCTTTAATTGCTTGTCCAAAATTTCTTGAGTGTCAGCTTCCAAGTTTAGCCTTAACAAAGGTTCAGTGTTGGAAGCTCTAACGTTAAACCACCAATCGTCAAAATCAGCTCGGACGCCATCGAAATCAAGAACTTGGTTGGCTTCGGCGCCGAACTTATCCTTAACCGCCTGTATCATTCCCTGCTTGTCGTCAACAGTAAAGTTGATTTCTCCACTTTGGGGGTATTTGTTGTATCTATCATATATTTGAGAAAATTTTAAGTTATGCAAACTGGCATACTCCAAAGCCAAAAGCAAGCTTAAGATGGCATTGTCGGCAAAGTGAAGGTCTTTATAGAAATAATGGCCGGAGTGCTCGCCACCAAAAATGGCGCCGGTTTCCCTCATTATTTTTTTAATATGACTGTGGCCGACCGGAGTTACCCTGACCTGACCACCTTTAGATACTACGGTGTCTGAAACGACGCGGCCGGTAACGATGTTATGGAGTATTAAGCTTTTGGGGTATTTGTCTAAAAGATGATCGGCTAACATAGCTGTGGTTTGAGTTCCGGATAAAAGCCGGCCTTTCTCATCCATAATAAACATGCGATCGCCGTCACCGTCGAACAAAACTCCCAAATCAGCCCCTTCTTCCAAAACCTTGGCCTTGACCGACTTGACAGCCTCCGGCAAAAGCGGGTTGGGAATATGGTTGGGAAAAGAACCGTCCAAGTCAAAAAAGAGTTTGCTTACCTTTAAATTTGGCAGGTATTGCAAAAACTTGGGGATGAAATAACCGGCCATGCCGTTGCCGGCGTCGATAACCAACTTCATCGGCTTGATGGTATCGGTTTTTATCAAAGATAAATTAGCCTTTATCCAATCCGGCCAAATATCTTTTTTAATTATTTTGGTTTGAACCTTTCCTGTAGGTAGCTTCTGGCTTAAGTCTGAAACCAAATCACGCAGTTTATAAAGCCCGGTTGGACCACTAATGGGGATGGCTCGTTTTCTGGTTATTTTCATGCCGTTGTACTCAGCCGGGTTATGAGAAGCGGTGATGACGATGGCCAGATCGACTTGGGGATAATGGCCGGCGGTAAAATAGCTCATATCGGTTGAGATTAAGCCCAAATTCCAGATAGTCTCAGCTAAGCCGCTAAAGCCTTGAATCAGACCCTGGAAAACCTCATCGGAAGACAGGCGCATATCATATCCAATCGCGACGGTCTTGGGCTTATATAGCTGAAACAAGCCTTGAGCTATTCGCTGGCAACCTTGTTGATCAAGCTCTTTGCCAAAAACAGCCCTAATATCATAATCATGAAAAATACCGGGTTTGATAAGCATGTTTAACTCCTTTAATTAAAATTGATAACTAAATAACCAAAGACCCAAAGCCAGTTTGGGATCTTTAAACTTAGTTTTTCCACTTTTATAACCGAAATCAAATTCAATCAAGGCGTTATGAAATTTGATAATATCTTCAGCCGGCCAGTTTTGGCTTTGTTTTTTCAGCTTCACTTGATAAAAGCCCTTGGGTATCATCTTGTTGCTTTTAAAAGTCATAAGATCCTCCAGTCGTTTTAAAAGCATGTATACAAACAGCTCGTAAGCGGTAGGGTCTTGATTAACTAATTTAATCATGTGGCTATCTAACTGTCTTGAGCCGATTTTATCCAGAAGGTCGAAAAGATGAACCTTCTGCTTAAACTTGATCGTTTGGTCAAAAAAGCGCGGTGGGCTTTTGATCATCTTTGTTTCAACAACGACTATGTTGACATAAGAAGCCGAGTTAGCCTTAATTAACTTTTTTATTTTTTCCTTTAACTTGCTTTTTCGCCCAGTATAAAGGTGGCTGACCTTGATTATTAAGGGGTTGGCAAAAAGCGTCTGGCTTAAGAAGTTGTACCACTGACTTAAATCGTTTTCCTCGGCATCAAACTGAATCAACCGGCTGGCTGGCTCATGTTGTTTAATTTTGCTGATCAAATCGACGAAAGCTTTTGACACTTGAGCTATATCGTCTCCGTAAATTAAATACTTCATAAGCCGTACTTTAATTATAAAGGATTAATGCCAAGCTATTTTAAATTACTAGATTAATTGTCTGCTTATTTTTTGACTTATCTTAGTTTTGTGTTCTATACTAAATTATGACTAAGAATTTATGGCTTTTACCTCTTCAAAAAATCGACCGGCACGATGTTAGCATCGCGGGCGGCAAGGGGGCCAATTTAGGCGAGATGATCAGGTACGGATTGCCGGTGCCGCCCGGATTTTTAGTCACGACTTATGCGTATTATGATTTCTTGGAACAAGCAGGCTTGGCTGGCAAGATCAAAAAAATCTTAATGGACCACAATGCCAACGACCTTGATCAGTTGGCTAAAGCTTCTAAGTCTATTCAAAATTTAATCTTGAAAGCTAAGTTCCCCCCAGAATTATCCAGATTGATCTTGGATCATTACCAAAAGTTGGGGAAGGGAGTTATGGCCGATTTAAAGGTGGCGGTTAGGTCATCGGCGACGGCCGAAGACCTAAAAGACGCTTCATTTGCCGGCCAGCAGGCTACTTTTTTGAATGTTGTCGGCGAGAAGGCTTTGATTACGGCGATTCAAGAATGTTGGGCGTCTCTTTTCACTCCCAGAGCCATTTATTATCGGCAAATACATGGTTACCTGAATAAAAAGGTGGGTATTTCGGTTATTGTTCAAAAAATGATAGCTTCGGTTTCAAGCGGAGTTATGTTCACCATCAACCCGGTAAATAATAAAAAAGATGAGATAGTGATAGAGGCGGTTTTTGGCCTGGGCGAGTTAATCGTCCAAGGCAGCGTGGTGCCTGATCATTTTGTGGTTGATAAGCAAAAGTTGGAAATTAAAGTAGCTAAAAAAGGTAGCCAAGACAAGCAGATGGCTTGGCAAAAGGATAAAAATGTGATCAAATCGCTGACTTTTAAGCAAAAACAGGAATTTAAGATAAGTCGGGAAGAGGTAGTGAAGATCGCTCGGCTAGGCAAGAAATTAGAAAACCATTATTTCCAACCGCAAGATGTTGAGTGGAGCATTGATGAAGAAGGCAAAGTCTATATTATCCAAACTCGACCGGTAACGACGGTTTCTATGATCGATAAAAAACTATCGCAAAAGGCCCAGGTTATCGGTAAGCCGGATTTGATCGGTTCGGCGGCTTCTCCTGGAGTGGCTTCCGGTTTGGCTCGAATTATTAAAACCAATAAGCAAGCTTCGGGTTTCAAGAAAGGCGAAATCTTGGTAGCTAAGATGACCTCTCCCGATTTGGTTCCGATAATGAAGCGATCAGCGGCCATCTTAACCCAAGAAGGCGGATTAACTTCACACGCAGCCATAGTTTCCCGCGAATTGGGCAAGCCCTGCATTGTTGGAGTTGAAAATTTGCTGGACAAGGTCAAAACCGGCGATTTTTTGACGGTTGATGCCAACCATGGACGCGTTTACTTTGGTGATAAGCATATAGATTTAAAGGTTAAAAGCTTGGGTCGATCGGTAACAAAAGACAAAAACCGCCAAACTATAACCAAAATTTACGTCAACCTATCCGATCCCGACTTGGCTGAATCGATCGCCAGCCAGGATGTTGACGGAGTCGGTTTGTTAAGAGCCGAGTTTATGATCATCAATGAATTTAAAAAACACCCCAAACTGCTTATAAGCCAAAACAAGTCCAAAGAATTTGTTGAAAAGATGGTAGCCAACTTAAGCCGGTTTGCCAAAGCTTTTTATCCGAGGCCGGTTATTTATCGAGCAACAGATTTTAAAACTAATGAATATCGCCAAATGAAAGGCGGCGATCGTTTTGAGCCTGAAGAGAGCAATCCAATGATGGGCTTCAGGGGGGCTTATCGTTATGTCAAGGACGGTCAAATTTTTGATCTGGAACTTGAAAGCTTAAAAAAAGTTAGGCAATCCGGCCTATCCAACCTTCATTTGATGATTCCCTTCATCAGGCGACTTGATGAGGTTGATTTGATTAAAGCCAAGATCAATAAATACGGCTTGGAACAGTCCCAGCATTTCCAACTTTGGATAATGGTTGAGGTACCAAGCATGGTTATCTTAATCGATGAATTAATGGCCAAAGGAATACAGGGGGTGTCTATCGGCACTAACGATTTAACGATGTTGACTTTGGGAGTTGACCGGGACAACCATGAAGTTGCCGATCTTTATTCCGAGCTGGATTCGGCGGTTTTGTGGTCGGTTGAAAGAGTGATTAATGCCGGCAAAAAGCGCAAGGTAACGGTTTCGGTTTGCGGCCAAGCTCCGTCACTGTATGAGGAATTTACCGAAAAATTGATTAAATGGGGTGTAACATCGGTTTCGGTTTCGCCTGACAGAATCAACCCGACTAGAGAGTTGGTTTATCGCTTGGAAGAAAAATTATAATACTTGATTTAAGTTAACTAGTCATTCAATGAAGTTTCAGTTAAAAGCCCAGCAGATACTTAACTCAAGGGGGCGGCCAACAATTCAGGTATGGCTTTACACAGATGATTATATGGTTGTCGCCTCGGTGCCGACCGGCAAATCGACCGGCAAACATGAAGCCAAAGAGCTAAGAGACAACGACCCCAGTCAATACGGCGGTTTTTCGGTTCATAAAGCAGTAGATAAGATAAATAACTTAATTAATAAAGAAATTGCCAATATGAGCCTTCACCGGCCGGATGAAATAGACAAGACCCTACTTAAGCTTGACGGCACACCAGATAAATCTAATCTTGGAGCCAATGCCATTTTGGCCGTTTCTTTAGCGGTTTACAAAGCCGCCAGTATCGAATCAGGTCTGCCTTTATACCGTTATCTTCATCATCTTATTTTTAAAAAGCCGTCAGATAAACTGAAGATGCCGACTCCTTTGTTTAATATTATAAATGGCGGAGCCCATGGCCATGAAACCATAGATATTCAAGAGTTTCACCTTATTGGCCAAACAAGCTGGCCGCTTAGCCAAAAAATCGTTTCGGCATGGCAAGTCATAGATAATTTAAGAAAGTCTTTGTCCGAGCTCAACTTAGCTTGGGGTTATGGCGATGAAGGGGGCTTTTTGATATATTTGTTTTCAAATGAAGAAGCCATTACGCTTATTTTAGAGGCGATTAAGCAAGCGGGCTTTAGAATAGGTGAGGATTTTAGCCTTGGCTTGGATGTGGCCGCCACTAATTTTTACCAATCGCCAAATTATCAACTGAAAGAAAAAGCCAAGCCGGTTACATCCAAAGACTTGTTGGCTTTTTATAGAGGCTTAATTAGCAAATACCCGATCAAGTTAATAGAGGATCCCTTTGCCGAAATCGACCTTAAAGGCTGGCATTTGGCTAATAAGCTTACGGGCTCAACCTTGGTTGTGGCTGATGATTTAACCGCTACCCATCTAGATTTAATGGTAAAGTATCGCCAATCCATTGATTTTCGCGGAGTTATCGTCAAACCAAATCAAATAGGCTGTCTCAGCCAAACTTTAGAGTTTATCAGCAAAGCTTATGAAATAGGTGTCCAACCGATAGTATCCCATCGCTCAGGTGAAACCTGTGATCCGTTTATCGCTGATCTGGCTGTAGCGGCTCAAGTTGACTATGTTAAACTGGGTAACTTGAGACAAGGCGAAAGAATTGCTAAAATTAACCGGTTAATTGAGATTGACCAAGAATTAAATAGATAGCTTAAATGAATCCCAAAAAATCAACCTCAACACTATACATTGTACCAACTCCAATCGGCAATTTAGCTGATATAAGCTTTAGGGCTTTACTGGTCTTAAAACGGGCCGATGTTATTGTTTGCGAAAATCCCTACCATACGTCAGCTTTATTAAGGCATCTTAAATTGCTTCCCCAACACTATGTAAAAAAACCAAAAGAAACCGGCAAAATAGAAACAGAATTTTTTGAGATATTAGATAAGATTAAAGACGGTTTGACAAGAAGACAAAAGCCTGTTTTTATCGCTTTTGGTGCGTATAAAAATACCAGCCGATTGGTTCAAGAAGTTGTCAATTTAATGACTGGCAAAAAAATCAACGTAGCCTTGGTTTCGTCAGCTGGAACCCCATTATTATCAGATCCAGGCTTAAGCTTGGTCAAAGCGGTTGAGGATCACAACTTGGCGGTCAAGCCGATACCTGGCCCATCAGCCTTGGTTACGGCTTTGACGGTTTCTGGTTTTAATTTGAACTATTTTGCCTTTTTAGGCATGTTGCCAAAAAAAGCTGGGCAAAGACAAAAACTACTCTCTGATTGGCAGAAAAACACCTTTACCAAGTTAACCTTGGCCGCTTATGTTAGCAAACACCAGCTGGTAGCCAGTTTAAGAGATATACTTTCTGTATTTGGGCCTGTTACGGTTTTTGTCGCCAATGATTTGACCAAATTTAATGAACAGGGCTATAAAGCCAAGGTAGATAAGCTTATAGATTTTTTTGGAAACTTGGTCAAGATTAAGGGCGAGTTCGTTTTAGTTTTTTCACCAGAACAAAAAGAGCCATCACCAGAAACAAGGTAATCACGATAAAGAGAGCCAAAACCGTTACCAAGCTAGATTGGCTGTCCACTTTTAAATGAATCAGTCCGGTCAAGCTCTTTTGGTTGTAAGTGACCTGATAAGGCAGATCCAAACTGTTTTTTTTAAACAAGAAAACCAGATTAGCCAAGCGGTTGCCGGTTAATTTGATCGCTACCTTTTTATTAGTTTGGCTGAACGGCGGTAAAACCATCTTGGTCGGCAGATTATTCTGACTAAGTTTAACTTGTTGAGATAGTAACTGAAACCTTAAATTATCCAAATAAACAGCGTGTCCGGATGAGTTTATGAATTTTAAGTCCAAGCCTATTGAATTACTGCTGGTTAAGATGTTTATCAAATTGATGACAAAGTTATTTTGAATATCTAAACTAATGACATCACTTAAGCTAGGTAAATTTTCATTTTCAAAGCTAACCTCAACATCCTTAGAGGCGTTTTTACTGTCTTTATAAGCCCCGGCCGGCAATGGGTAATAAGGGTTAAGGCCGTGGATCACAAAAGTAAAATGATTAAGGTCAAAGTTATAAAAATAATCAATGCCACCGGTAGTATCTTCCCAAGTAGGATCGACTTGGCGCCATCTTTTGGCGCTTTGGTCGTAGTACTCCGGCCAAGCATGAAGAACATCACTACTGAGTGATAATGGTTTTAAAATTGAATTTGGTGTGTAAGCATAGCCGTTGATTTCTCGAGCCGGGATCTTCATTGCCCTCATTAAACTAATAAAAAGATCGGCATATTCCATACAAACTGCAAGATCCGGATTTTTTAAAGCTCCCACAGCCCCCATCCTGTCAGGGCCGTCCAAGGCCCGTTCATAACTGTATTCGAGTTTA
>JAJRVN010000009.1 GCA_024277325.1 Patescibacteria group bacterium
AGCCCTTTCCTCATCTTCCTTTATGGTTAGAAAACTAAAGATTAATCTAAAACCTTCCCCGCTTACAGATTATTGGCTGGCTTAGCTATGACCAAAAGCCGCCGCAAAGTTGTCCCCGGCGGGTAACAAGTCTGTAAAATCAATTCCTCTTCCGAACCATAAGATATGTAAAAAGTGTCCTCTTTGCCTACGATTTTAACATCCGTGACTTTATATTTTAATTTATTGCCATTGCGCCAGATATAAATAACATCCGACGGCTTCAGCTTATTAATAAGGTAAAAAACCGCATTGTATCGGCTTATCCAAAACGGGTCCATGTTAGTTGAATGGGCAAACAGATAACTCCTGTGATTATCTCCTGGTAAACCTGTGCCTTTGGCCAGAGCTACTCCCTTTTGCAAAGCTCTCATGTAATCGCTTTTGTCTTTAGGATCAACTCCAGCTATAATCGGTGCATCCACCCCTATTTTGGGAATGACAATAGCCAACTCAAAGCGGTTTGCGTATTTGGAGTTGCCTTCAAGATTGGGATTAAAAGCAATGTTAGTCAAAGCTGTCTTTAAAAAATTATCCGACCGGTGATTAAGCATAAACTCAGCCGCATAATATCTCAAGTTTAAAACCAAAACAATCGAAGACACATAGATTAAAGCTGTTAAAAACAAAGTTAAAAACAAAGCCCCTAAACCTAGGCTTACAAATCTTAACCAGCCGACCTTTGATGGAATTATAGGAATAAATTTATCTTGAAAAATTTGCTTATGGCGGTGTCGGCTTAATCTATGCCAACTGAAAGCTAAGTTTACTTGTTTAAGTTTGGTTAATAAAAATATAACGCTTGATTTCATCTTCTGGCGGTTCTCAAACTTCTGCTTTTTTGTTTAAGTTCGACGGTTTGCGCCAAGAGCTCCATTGACATTTAGGATAATTGCTGCAACCGTAAAATTTACGACCTTTCTTTGTCTTTTTGATAATAACCTGCCCTGAACATTCTGGGCACAACCACTTGGTTGTTTCTACATATTCGCGGGTGTATTTACACTCCGGATAATTGCCGCAAGCTATAAACTTGCCGAATCGGCCATTCCTAATAACTAACTCGCCGCCACAGTCGGGGCATTTTTCTCCTATCTTCACAGTTTCTATTTTAACCCTTTCGGCCTTTTTTTGAACCTTTTCAATAAGCGGTCCAAACCACTTCCAAAAGTCGGCTATCAAAGCGTTCCATTTAACCTTGGCGGCCGCTACTCTGTCCAGCTCGTCTTCCATCTTGGCTGTAAACTCATAGTCCATAATCTTAGGAAAGTATTTAACTAAAAAATCGTTAACCGCTTGGCCCAGCGGCGTCGGCTTGAAGAATCGATTTTCTTTTTCAACATACTGGCGCTGTTGAATTTTTTGTAAAATCGCTGCATATGTTGACGGTCGGCCAATACCTTTATCTTCCAGTACTTTAATCAAGGTTGCCTCACTGTACCTTTTGGGCGGCTGGGTAAACTTTTGCTCATAATCCACCTTGCTCAAATCCAGATCATCTCCTTTTTCGATCTTGTCAACAAACAAAAGCGGCATATCAGCTTTCTCTTGCCAATAAAGTTTGTGCCAACCATCAAAGACCATAACCACGCCCTGCTTTTTAAAAGTTAACTTGGGTGAAGCTTTGCGGTTCACCACCTCTATCACTGTTTGGCGGCCTTGCCAATTATTCATTTGCGACATGACAGCTCTCAACCAGATTAATTTATAAATTTTTTGTTGATCTCCGGCTAATTTACTCAAGTCGGCCGATGTTGGCGACAAGGTGGCTTTTGTCGGTCGAATCGCCTCATGCGCCTCTTGGGCCAGTTTGCTTTTTACCTTGTACCGACGGGGCTTGGCCGGCAAATAAGCTGGGCCGTATTCTTTTTTGATAAAACCGCGAATGTCTTCTAGGGCTTGTTGGGACAATTGGACCGAGTCGGTTCTATGGTAAGTGATCAAACCTTGTTCATAGAGTGACTGGGCCGCCCTCATGGTTCGGTGGGCGCTAAAGTTAAACCGGCTGGCGGCCGACTGTTGCAAAGTCGAGGTTATCAATGGTGGTGGTGGCGAGGACTGGATTTTTTTCGTTTCCAACTTAGACACTTCATAATCGCTGTTTTTAATGACCTGAACCAACTCCTCAAGTTGTTTTTTAGAATGGATACTGGCTTTTTTACCGTCGATTTTGGCCAAGTCAAAAGCCTCTAGCTTGATTCCTTGCTTGATAAAATCAGCCTTGATTAACCAGTACTCCTGCGGTTCAAATTCATTGATCTCCGCCTCCTTTTCGCATATCAACCTGACCGCTACCGACTGGACTCGGCCGGCTGACAAACCGCGCCTTACTTTGCGCCATAATAATGGTGACAACTTATAGCCAACCAAACGATCTAGAATTCTTCTGGCTTGCTGAGCCTCAAACAAGACAGGTTAATATCTCCCGGCTGTTTTAATGCTGATTCAATGGCGGTTCGGGTAATCTCATGAAAGCTGATGCGAGAAATTTGGGAAGTCAGTTTAGGTTGTTTATCTGTCAATACATACTTAACATGGTAAGCAATGGCCTCCCCCTCCCTATCAGGGTCCGTAGCTAAGATAATTTGCGAGGCTTGCTTGGCTTTGGCTATGATTTTTTTGATAACTTCTTTTTTATTCTTTATGGTTATGTACTCAGGCTTGAAATCATTGTCTATGTCTATTCCCAACTTACTGCTCGGCAGATCTCTGATGTGGCCGGACGAGGCCAATATAACAAAGTCCGAACCTAAAAATTTGCCTAGGGTCTTAGCCTTGGTTGGCGACTCAACGATGATAAGTTTATAGGGCATAAGCTTTTTTGATTATACACAAAAACCATAAGCTTGCTTGAAGTTAAACCCCTTAGCCAAGCCGAAAAAAAGCCGAGTTTTTAGACTGTTGGTCTGATTTGAGAATTAACCTCAAACCGACTAGCCTACTTTTGTTGGACTCCCAAATAATACAGGATTGTTTCTTTGCGATAGCGCCTATCGCCCCGTGAGTTTATCCTGATTGCCGGTAGCCGGCCTCGCTTTGTCCATCGTTTAACCGTCAACGGCGACACTCGCAAAATCTCCGCTACCTCCCTCACAGTTAGCAACGGAGGTAAATCATCTAAAGACATATGGCTTTGGCTGGCGGAAACAATTGCATTAGCCACTCCTTCAGAGGTGTCAGATGTCTTGTTTTTTAATAAGTTAGGGATATCATTCATAGTCTAACTATATCAAAAAAGAATAATCTCGTCAATAATATAGCTAAGATATACTTAAATGATATTTACCATCAATATCAGCTTCTATAATCCCTTTTAACTCCAAGGAGCTAACCACCCGTAACGTTTTTGTTGCCGGCCAGCCTAGCCAGGCAACCAACTCATCAATCCCGGCCGGCTGATTAGCAGTATTCAATCGATTGACAATCTGATCCTCATCGATAGTCAGCTGGCGAGAGTTTAACTCCTTTTTGGCGGTGCTTGGCCGGGGATAACCAACAGAATCACTTAAGTCGCGATAAAATTCAGTGATGTCTATTATCGGTTTGGCCCCTTGTTGGACCAAAAAATTTGGCGCCCAAGACAAAGGCTGGCTAATATCTCCTGGCACAGCATAAATATCCCTGCCCAAATCCAAAGCTTGCGAAGCTGTTATCAAAGTTCCACTGCGCTTTGACCCTTGAATAATTATAACTTTCTCGCTCAAAGCGGCGATTAAGCGATTTCTCTGCCAAAAACTCCACCTATTAAGAGTGCCGGCCCCAAAGGCCGTTTCTGTTAAAACAAAACCGCCAGAACTCACGATTTGCCGACTTAAATTGCGATGGCTCTTAGGATAGATATTATCCAAGCCTGTTGGAATAACCGCTCCAGTTAAACCGCCCAGACTAATGGCCTCAGCATGGGCCAAACCGTCTATGCCCAAAGCCAGACCTGAAACAACAACAAACCCCAGCTCGACCAAAACCCGAACCACTTCTTTAGTCATCTGCCGGCCATAAAAGGTAGGCTTCCGACTGCCGACAACCCCGATGCATCTTGATCGATAAAATTTTTGATAATCACCTTTAAACAAAAACATTACTGGGGGTTCTTTCAGGTCCAAAAACCAAGCTGGATAGTGCTTATCACCTAAAATGATTAAGTTTGCCGATTCCTGTTGCAACCAGAGGTCAATTTTCACCAACTGATTGGCGGTTATTTTACAGCGCTTGGCCAACTCAAGCGGCGGTTGCTTGCTTAATAAATCGATTAATTTTTTGTTTGGCAAACGCAGCTTTGGTAACAAAGCGACTAAAGCCTGTCTTTCTTTAGTATCGGTTAACCAGTCAAACACCACCTTCATTGGCAAGCAAGAAATCCAATATTTGTTTGGCGATCGGAGCCGCTTTATAAGAGCCTTCGCCGGCCGATTCCAGCATCACCGTTATCACATATTCAGGTTTGTCAAATGGGGCAAATAAAGTAAACCAAGCATGGGGGGTTTTATTAACCACTTCCGCCGTCCCGGTCTTGCAGCCCACCTCTATTGAATAATCAAAAAAAACAAAAGCGGTCCCTCCCGGTTGGCAAGCCTGCTTCATGCCTTGCTTGACGATCTGCCAATTGTTTGGCTGAAACTTAAGCTTGATTTCTTTGGTTTGGTTTGTTTTGGTTAAATGCAAGCGGGGCATCAAGCCGTCGTTGGCAACCGCCAGCGTCATCTGAGCCACCTGTAACGGCGTAGCTAAGACATCGCCCTGGCCTATGGCCATATGATAAGTATTGCCTAGAAACCAAGCCTCATTTTTTACCTGCTGTTTCCAATAAGGTGAAGGAATTTGGCCGGTTTCTTCACCTATCAAATCAATGCCTGTCTTATTGCCGAAGCCAAATTTTTCAGCGTACTCAGCTATTTTGTCCGGACCTAATTTCTCACCCAAACGATAGAAAAAGACATCGTTTGACCTGGCTATCGCCTTAATCACATCGATCTTGCCTTCGGTTTTGCCATACTGGCTCCAATACCAATTTCGGTAAATATACTTGCCTATCTGAATAAAGCCTGTGTCTTCTATCTTGGTGTTGCGAGTAATTTTACCCTCTTCCAAGCCGGCCATGGCAACAACGATCTTGAAAACTGAACCCGGTGGATAAACTTGTTGATAAGCACGGTTGATCAATGGATGATTTGGATCGGTCAGCAATTGGTTAACCATTTCCTGGCGCCTTTGACTATCTATGATCTGAACGCCACTGAAGATATTAGAGTCAAAACTGGGATAGCTCAATAAAGCCTTGATCGATCCATCGGTCTTAGCCACTATAACCGCCGCCGGTTTGTCTGTTTTAACCAATAAGCCGTCTATAAACCGCTGAAGTTTTAAGTTTATGCTTAGATTGATGTCTTGTCCCGGTTGAGGCTGTCTTATTATCCTTTTCTGCCTTCTGACCCCAGGTATGCCTTGCAATTTAGTTTCATAATAAGCCTCAAGGCCGGAAACACCGATATAGCTTTGATTAATCAAGCAATACCGGGCTTGTTTTGGTGAGCAAGTATATTTATTCAAATCAGCTGGGGCAACCGGTTGGACATAGCCAACTACATGGGCCAATAGCCTGCTGTACGGGTAGTAGCGGACATATTTGACCGGTAATTTAAAGATGTCTTCATTTTTAAGCTTGTCTTCACTTAAACTTAAAACTTCCTGATAATTATGCCAACCGCCCTGATACCAATACATCGGCTTGTTTTCAGCCAGTAGCCGACCGGTGTCATCTAATATCAACCCTCTGGGAACGGGTATAAATTGCGGTTGCTGGTAATACTGCCTTAAATCAATTTGGGTTGTCTTCTGGTAAAAAGCCAAAACCAAAATAATGGCCAAGCCACAGATGGTTATCAGAGTGATTGAATAAATACGATTTAATCTTGATAGATATGGCTGGCCGGTACTCGCGGCTATGTTTTGTTTGTCTTGACCTTTTTTGAAAACGTGCCATTTCATAAGCTGGATTTATCTTTTAATTTAAAGTACAAAAAAACGCCTATCAATAAACCGTTCCCGATCACTGAAGCCAGAGATAAATTGAAATTAAAAAAGGTCCTGGCCAGAAACCACCAAAAAACCAGGTTAACCAAGATCAGAAACCACCGATAAAGTCTAAGTCCTGTTTGCCTTGCGCCCAAAGTTAAATAATTGATTATCAACTGTTGTATCAAGCTAATCAGCCAAGTCATGCCCAACGGCCAGCCCAGGCCGATATCCACCATTAAGCTGGCCAGGCCGAAAACAAGCCATTGGCTTAATCGGGTTAAAGGAAATCTGATCAGCCACAGCCAAGGAAAAACAATAAATTGGCTAAACTGCCAGATTAAGTACTGCAGGTTAAAAATCAAAACAAACCAGATTATCTTGTCAAGTTTCTCTAAGCAGTTCAAAAAGTTGTTTTTATAACTGTAGTAATTCGGGACCATGTGTTTTTACGGTAAACTAATTAAGAGTAAATTATCATTGATTCTGATCTGATTCTGCCAATATAAGTTAACGGTCCAGGTTTGGTAAACATTATCTTGATATAGTTTTTTACCTAAAACACCAATAAAAGGCAGTTTTGTATACTTGCCCGATAAGAGTTTAACGATCTCTCCCCCTTGTAGATTAATACCTCTTAAGATATTTTTGACTACTATTTGAGAATTGTCATTGACAATCAGGCCATCGGTGATAAAGTTATCCTTTGCGTCGGTAATCTTGACTCTGGCCGGTTGATTTGGCCTTGACCATAAATCTACTTTGGCCGTATTCTTGCCAAGATATGACCAGCGGCCAATCAGCCATTGATCATAAACAGCCAGACCACTCGTTGGTTGGCTGGTTAATTGCCGACTCTCAACTAAAAGCTTATCCCCTTGGAGAATGATGATTCTAGCCGTTATGGCCTTCAATTTTAAGCTTTTTATCATCTTCTCATAGTTATACCTAGGCTGGTTATTAAAAGTTTCAAAATTAATTAATTGGCTATAGGCTCTTCTAAGGTGTTCATTCTCAATAATCAATCGATGTTGCGACCTGTCAAAATTTTTTAATCGATGAGCAAAATCAACTAAGCGGTTGGACGGGCTAAGCAGTTTTTTATCTATCTTAATCAAGGCAAGCTGCCAAACCTCAACTCGTTGGACTATGAGAATAACAAACCCCAAAACCAAAAAAGCCACCACCGCCTGCTTAAATGAAGGATTATTGGCCCTTAGGCTGATTTGGTGTTTTTTGACTGATTGGTTAAAAAAGCTCATCCTTTATTTCCAGTTTAGCTCGC
>JAJRVN010000069.1 GCA_024277325.1 Patescibacteria group bacterium
ATTGTTTATTGTTTTCATAAGGATACGATACCTGCCTGGAGACAGCTTGGGAAGTCGATAAACCAATTTATTAAAGTCTGACGGCATACAAGCCTCCTTTAAATACCTCAAAGTCCGAAATGTATCGCGACCAATACACAAATGTGTTTAAAGTTAAAGCCGATTATCAAAACTTTTGTTATTTCAAGATCTTCTCAAATACTTTTCTATGTTTTGATTATGCTCTTTAATGGTTTTAGCCGGATGGATCACACCTTTTTTGTCAGAGACATAAAACCAATATGGAATCTTATCATCGGCTTTGACGACAGCGTTGATAACCTCAACTCCGGGATTGGCGATTGGGCGGGGCGGCAAGCCGGTGTATTTATAAGTGTTAAATTTAGAGTCAAGCTGCTTGTCGATCTTGGTCAAAACCGGCCACCATTTGGCTTTTGTCCCTTCGACATATTGCAAAGTGGCATCAACCTGCAGCGGCCAATCATTTTTCAACCGCTTCAGCAAAATCGAGGCCACTATCCGACGACCCTTGTCAAACTTGGCTTCTCGCTCAACCAGTGAAGCTAAGATCAAAGCTTGGCTTTGACTTAAATCATGCTTTCTAGCAGCTTTGATAAGACTCGGCCGGGCTTTGCGCTCAAACGTAGCCAGCATGGTTTTAATAACCAATGAAGCCGCGGCTTCTTTGGGGAAAAGATAAGTATCGGGAAATAAATAACCTTCCTTATCTTTAGTTAAATTAATGAACTCATCAGCCTTTAGCAAGGGTAGTTGTCGACTGAGCTTAGCAGCCACCTCTTCCCTTCTCAAGCCTTCAGGTATGGTTACCCAAACGTCGAGCTTGCCGTTGGCCAGTTGATCGATGATCTCAGGTACCGACATGTTTTTGGATAACTTGAAGGTGCCGGCTTGCAAAGTAGCCGGGTTTAATTTTAAGTATAAAAGGAAGCTTTTTTGGCTTCTAATTAAGCCGTTTTGCTTTAAGACATGGGCAATCTCGATGCCGTTACTGCCTTTTTTAATAATAATCGGCACAACAGCCTGAGTTTTTGGATCAATCGGTTTTAGGTTATTCAGATACCAAAACCAGCCTAAGGCTAAAAAGACGACCAAGCTAACCACTAAAACCGCTAAAAATCGGACAAAACTCATCAAGCAGTCCCTCTTATCAAAGTCAAATTTAATAATCGCCAGCAGCTAAATCTCGTCAAATAACGCTCGCCTGTATTTTTTGTTTTTAGGATTGTAAATAAAAATACGTCCGCAGCTGCAAGTGACTTTAAAAGTACCATCTTCCCTTTTTTCACTAACTCCGTTTTTTAAGGGCCGACCGCAACCGACACATTGGCCACGAGCCAAAAGCCACATCTGAATCGGTTCAATTAACTTTTTGATCATGATTGTTGGCATCACGCCTCCTTATAACTTTTATTAATTATTAATCTTGTAAATCGGCAAAAACTTCAAAGTCGCTTCTGCCTCTTTAAGCTTCATTTTATCAGAAGAGTAAAAAACCACCAAGTCATCTGCCTGTTTAACTTCTTCGCCTAACGATTTGTTTAGCTCAACTCCGGCCGAGACATCTTTGGGAGCGCCCAAAATCCGGCTTATCTTGCTTATGTTTTTCATCATAACCCGAGTAATGACTCCGGCTTTGTCCGCCTTGATCTTTAGCTTGGCGGCTCGGGGCTTTAAGTCTTCGCTATCTATGTCGGGTCGGCCGCCTTGGGCTTTGATAATCTCTTGCATTTTGGCCCAGGCTAAGCCTGAGTCAAGCTGATGCTGAAGCAGTTGGGTCAGACTCTTAAACTTGCCGGCCATCAAATCATTCATCCGCTTTTTAATTTCAGGCTGGCGCATGGTCAAGGCCAAGAGGTTATCGGCCAATAATAAAGCTCTGTTGCGCAACCGCATGTCCTGGTTAGGCTTGGCTTGCAAAACCCGCAAAGCCTCTCTAGTTTCCAAGATAGGGCCAACGCCGGCGCCGGCCGGCTGGTGCGTCGGGATGACAACCGGCTTAAGCTTGATGCCGAATTTATTAGCCAACCAAACAAAGTCTCGGCCAAGCCGATCACCGTCTTTCCGGCCATGAAGCTTCATATCTTTGCCGATCGGTATCTCAACTACTACGTGGGTGGCGCCGGAAGCCACTTTTTTAGCCATAATCGAGACCAAAGCCTTATCCATGCTCTCGCCAAATAAAGGCTTCTCGACTTGAATTAACTTATCATCGGCCGGCGCCATCTGCAAGTATCCGCCCCAAACGATGCAAGCTCCAACCGTCTTAATCAGCTCTTTGACTCTGTCTATGCTTAACTTAACATTAGCCAGTATCTCCATATCATCAGCCGTCCCTGACGGGGTTGTGATAGCTCTTGACGGCGTCGCCAACATCTTGATGCCTAACGAAGCCAAAAGAGGTACGATAATCAACGTCGTTCTACTGCCGGCCAAACCGCCGATCGAATGCTTGTCGGCTATCACCTCACCTTTAAAATTGATCTGCGAGCCGACCTTAACCATGGCCTTGGTCAAGTAGTAAATCTCCTCGCGGCTGAATTTTTTGACATAGCCTGAGGCGGCAAAGTATGTGGTTAAAACCGGATGAAACTTTGGATCGTTGACAATCTCGTCCATGATGGCTAGGACATCAAGGTAATTTAGTTTTTTACCGTGCAAGCGCTTTTGGACAGCCTGCAAAGCCCGATTATATTGGTCAATTGAACTGCTCATACAAAAATATTGGACAAATTAGGGTAAACCTCCAAAGCTCGAGCATGGATTTTGTCAGGCCTGATTATGCCAACCTCAGTAACAAAGCCTGTAAGAAACTTGACCGGGGTTTTGTCAAATGCTAAATTTAAAACCTTCAAGGCTGACGGTTTATCCGGCCAAATCTCGTCTTCTTCTCTTACCTCCACCTTTAACTGCCGGCCAGGTTTGAAAGATATCTTCAACAGGCTGGCAACAACATAAACCGGCACCGAAGCTAAAAAAGCCGAGGCGGCATTGGCAAAAGTGCCGACTTTGTTAACCAGCCAGCCATCCGTGGTGATGGCATCGGCGCCGACAAAAACCATCGAAATATTGTATAAATCATCATAGTCCGAGATAAGCCAGGCGGCGGCGGAATCAACGATAAGAGTCGTGTCGATACCATTGGTTATCAAGTTCTTGGCGGTGATCCGGCCTTGGAACAACGGCCGAGTCTCGGTTTGGATGATCTTAAACTTCTTGCCTTGTTTTTTAGCCGCTATCAAGCCGGCGGTCAACGACGTCGAGTGGCAATGAGACAGATAGACCTTGCCATCTCTAATTAGATTGGCCAGGTTGTCGGCTATGAGCTTTTTATTGTTTTTAATTAAAGCTTTATACTCTTGAGCTTGCTTTTTTAAAACGGCTCGGTCAAAGCCTATCCTTTGGTTTTCAACCAGCAATGATAATAAGTTGCGGGTTAAGGGTTCATTGTTGCGAGCCAGAGCCAGGCGGCGGCTGATTACCTCAAGCTGCTGGCTACTATCAATTGCATCAGCCAAACCAATGACCATGTCAAGCGACCGCAAGGCTATGTTGGTCGCCCCCTGGATCTGTACCGATTTAATTTGTTCAACTAGTTGCTCTAGTCTTGGATCTGTGATTAATGACACCATACAATAATAGATTAACATAAAGCTTGGTTGAAACAGGTAAGTTTTCGTTAACCAAGGTAAGCAAACCCTTGAAGTGACTTGGCTTAATTAATAACTAACCCAAACAGTAAAATCGGCTGGGGCCAGACTCTAAATCTGGCCAATCAGCCGGCAGTTAAATTTAGTGGCCGCTG
>JAJRVN010000070.1 GCA_024277325.1 Patescibacteria group bacterium
GGATACCAAAAAGGCGGTTTCAGAGTTATGTGAGGCGGACTGGTTAATCGGCCTTTATCATGATAAAACCTCTTTAAGCCAGAAAAAAACTTAGATTCTTTTGGTGGCAAGCCTATGCCCAAAAAATATTGGTACTCGCCCGGTTCAGGCAGCATTACTTCTTGATCTGTTCTTCAATCTTTTCAAGTTTCTCAACCGCTTCTTGAAGCTGTTCTATCTCTTCATGTTTGCGATGTGACCTTCGGACTAAAATTATAACCAGTAAAATCACTAAGATAAAGACCGACAAGCCAAGAACTATTTCCTTAACCGGCATTATCCAAAACATAATCACGCTTTGAAGATTATTGCCTCCGGCATAATTGGTAGTCAAGCTGGCTTTGTAATAGCCAAAATGCCATTTATTAGGTAATTGGGCCGTAAATTTTCTAGTCGCTTGAGGTAAGATCCGTTGGCTCGACATGGTTAAAACATATTTTTTGGGAAAAAGAACATTCTCAACAACTATTTCATTGGAAAAGACGGCGTGGACGTTAGATAGGTTGCGGATTTTGGCGACAAAGTCAACCGGCCCATAGGAAAAAAACCGCCGACCGTCGGCTGTGTCAAAAGAGTCGATTCTAGCGTTATAACTAACCGGTCCGTTTACCCTAACCAAAACTAATTCTGACACAGAGGCCACCACGGCCGACCCCGTCTCAACGTCGGTGCCGCTGGATGTGTACTTGCTGGGAGAAGAAGAAGCAACGATGGCAAAATAAAAGCCGCCTGGTGAAGCGTTGTCAGGCAACTCTATGGTATAACTTAATACTTTTGATTCTTTGGGTTGCAACTTAAACCTATTGGGGTAAACCGTCACCCAGTCCTGGCTGTTTGGCAAAGCCTCGTCGGAAATATTGACCTGGCCGTCGTCGCCTTCCGGCACAAATGGTGACACTCGAACATCAACGGTTACCGGCTCATCAGCCTGGTTTAAAATACTCAAGCCATGAGTTGACTTGCTCCCCGGTTCAAGAATCAACTCATTAATAGGAGGTGATATGGTTAAAAAAACTTGGTTCGCGGCTTTAGCCTGATTGAACAAAGGAACGGCAACTAAAAAAAATGCCACCAGAGTCAATGATTTTACCAATTTCGATTTCATAATATTATTGTTTAATACTTAGCGGTAGCCAAATAAGTAATTGTATTGCTATAAATACCCGCTTGCTGGAAACCGCTTATCTCCAACTGATAAACTGCATAAGCTTGACCATTTGTATCCGAACCTGTGCCATCGGCCGGGCCAGAATGTGACAAAACCGCTTCATAAGTAGTGGTTAAACCAGCAAACTTGGCGGTAGTAAACCTATCCGTAGTGCCAGTACCATTTAGGTCTGTCAGGGACAAATCCGTAGTTCCATAACCCAAATGTCCATAAGTATTCTCCGATCCGGCTGTACCGCTTGGAGACGCCCAACTAGCCGGTGTGCTATTATTCGTAGCCGTCCCATCGGTAAACGCATCAATATCATTACCAGCCGAATCAGTCATATTAGCATCCTGTTTGACCGCCACATAAAAACCGTTACTGGCATTGGTTGATACTTTTAATAACTGGGCCGCCGTATACGCAGTTGATGAGTTAATTGTTCCAAAAGGAATAGTAGTCGCGGTTGTGGTTACATCTGTGGCATCATAGCTATTGCCAACACTCGTGGCTGATGCTACACCGGCAACTACAAAAGATAAAGTGGCTTGAACAGTAGCCGAGATGGTAACCGCATCAATAATCGCAACTTTAACCGTAGCGCTGTCGTAAGTTGTTGACCCGGTGCTATCAGTTGTAGAAAGAGCAATTAAATAAGTGTCGGCAGTACCTGCAGTAGCTGATTTGGCCGGGTTAGTAAAACCGGTAACGACTATCTCAACGTAATAATTAGCGGTTACCGTCGAACAAGTACCGGAAGTAGCCAATTGGAAGGTCAAAGTATCGGCAGTGCCGTCTTCAACCAAAGCCACGGTATCAACTCCGTTTGTATCATCAGCAACGGTACAAGTGGTGGCTGAACTCATATCTGCATTGGCCGAGATCTTCATTGATGAAACATTAGCCGCCCCCATGCCGGTAACATCAAAATCACTCGGGTAATCAACTACAATTTTTTCACTGGCAGACAAAGCCGTGGTCGCCTGGAAATACACTGTGTGACTGACACTGGTTTTGCTTGGACGAGAATCTGACAGCGTAATCTTAACGTTTTGGAGGTTTTCTGCCGCATCTGTTTGACTAATTATAGGTAAAAAAGCTAAACCAACCTGAGCCAGAAAAAAATTAACCACTACCCACAAACCTAAGTTTTTCCTTGAAAACAAGCGCCATTTAGTCATATAATTTCATTGGGTAAAAAATAACATTGGTTTTATTAAAGCAATCTAATTTCATTTTGTCAAGTACTTGGTTAAATCCATTTGAAAATACACCATCGGCGCTGGCATCTTGTATAATCAACCTAAGGCAATACATTAATAATTTAAATATTTGGCATAAAAGACAATGACATTAAGCAATCAACTTAAGCTAATCAATGATCTGGTCATCATTAATTGGCTCCAGGTAGGGCTGATAATCGTTTCTTTTTTGGGATCTTACTTAACCGTTCTAGTTGTCAAAAATTACTTAATCAAAAGCTTGGACTTTATCAGCCAAAAAACCTCCAGTAAAATAAAAAAACAGATAATCAAACTGGCGGCTACTTGGCTTGGCGAGATCAAATCAACTTTCCTGTTTATCATCAGCTTTTATTTTATTACCTTACTCTTTAAGCTGCCGCCATTTATCGAGGTTTCTTGGCGGCTAATTTTTATCAGTCTTGGTTTGTACTACATCGTTTTATTGGGCTTAAAAATCATAGACTTAATAGCACAATACGTAACCCACGGTAAAGATGTTGGAACAAAAGGCATCATTAACTTTAGCCTTTTAATAGTCAAGTCAATCATCATCTTTGTCAGTTTGCTAATTTGGTTGTCCCGGCTGGGAATCAATGTTTCTTCTTTGCTAGCTGGCATCGGCATCGGCGGAATCGCCATAGCTTTGGCAGTCCAAAACCTGCTTGGCGATATCTTTAGCGCCTTGGTTATCTTGGTTGACAAGCCTTTCGCCGTCGGCGATTTTATTGTTGCTGATAATGGCAGTTTCCGTGGCAGTGTTGAAAAGATCGGGCTGAAAAC
>JAJRVN010000010.1 GCA_024277325.1 Patescibacteria group bacterium
AGGTATTTTTCTTCATGAAGCCGGTAGAGTTTATCGTTCTCATAATGCGGACATACTTGCATGTGGTAATGGAAAACGCTCTGATTGCCGGCCGGATCGTTATGTTGCCTGATCAAAACTCCTCCGCATTTATAAACTTCTTTCAAGGCTATGGCTATCGGTTGAGCCAATTTGATTATCCGACATAACAACACCGGTGGCATGGTGTAAACATTCTTGTAACGTCGATTGGAAATAATCAAAACTTTATCTTTATTATCCGGCCACCAATGAGAAGAAACAAAAGCGGTTAAAGTCTTGTCCTTATAAAAACATCTTGTTGTTAGGTAAAAACAACAACAACAACATCCATGCCGGCGACCACTTTACAAACAGGACATTTTTTATCCTGCATATGAGATTATTATAACAACCAAACAAATAAGACAACCTATAATATCGCAACTAGATTTTCTCATCGTTCTTCAATCTAAGACAAAAATAATAATTACAAATCAGAGTTTGGTCCGGCCTGTTTACATGCTTGGTCAAACCACTTCCGAGATTTAGGTTTTAAAACACCTCCAAAATTATCATTTTCCTCAACTATTTCGTTATATAATTTCACTGTCTTCCAACATTCATCGGGAGACATCATCCCCAACTCTACCAGGTAAATTATTGGCATCAAAAGATTACCTATCACATTTTTTTCTTGATCTTCCGGTAAATAATTACAGGTTTGACCCAAATGTAACCCAATTGAGATAGACAACGAATATTTGTCATATTCTTTTTCCACCATGATCGGTTTATCTTGTTCGCATCCCACAACCTGATTATATCATCCATAAACCCCTAAAGTTCCACCAACTTTGCCATAATACCAACATTTTTTTAACATAAACATAATCTTTAACAGTGGTTATGCCGGTCCGTACGATTGGTGTTTATTTAATCTCCAATTCTTTTGGCGTCAAATAGTTAGCAAAACGGGGTGAGGTATGGGCTTGGGTTATAATAACCCGACTCGATTAGCTACCGGCAAAGCCGGTAAACTCTCTTCTCGCCAAACAATTTCCCATAAAGTTTGGGTACGATGAGTACCATTAGCTATAATCCAAAGACCTTTCTTTTCATCATAATAAGCAATTGGCGGTTTAACTAAGTGCCCTTTGTTACAATGATTTTTATAATAAACAACCACATTTCGGTGACCATCTTTTTGGCGACAAACAACAATATGTCATGAAACTTGCCTCCAAAGTAGATCAAACGGACTACAATCAAAATTTTCAATCTTTAACATCACTCAAACCTTGACTCAAAGAATGAATTCGGACAGTTCAATTAAATCAACTGTTGACAACCTGTTATTGTGGTTTCGCCTCTGCAAACAGTAACCAATCACTTAACAAGCCCGGCTGGTGATTTTGTGTGGTGTTATATAATAAATTATCCTATAGGATAGCATATAGGAATGTATAAGATAGTAAATTATTGGCTAAATGTCTCCTGATCGACACTTACATCTATTCAACGATCCATTTGATCTGGGCCGACGCAGATTTTTAGAGCTTCTCGGCTTGGGAACTTTAGTTCTATCAGGCTGCTCACCTGATTTACGGACCGGCTTACAATCCCGGGAACGAACCACTAACACTGACACAATAACTTTGAACAATCTAGCTAAGCACTTACCTGAATCTTATAACGACTCCTTAGAACCCATTGCCGATGCTTTCCGCCAAGAACTAAAGCTTTATGGTATGGCTAACAACCAGCTGCTGGCAATAATGGCTGAAGCTTGGGGACACGGAGGCTACATCATCGACATTGATAATCAACCGAAACTTAATCCATTTACCCTCCATCAACCCTTGCCTCCCAACTGCAACATTCGCGGGCTACCAGGCAAGGCTATAACCATTGGAGTTGTCGGCAACCAATCCAGTAGGTCATTATACTTGACACCTATTGAGCCTCTGCCACCTGGCTACGGCTGGGGCCTGGCCTCACTCCCAAACGGTTCACCTGTGCAAGCTGATAATTTTCTCCATTTAGTAACTGTTGCCAACGGAACCAATCAGTCATATCATATTGAAACAGTAGTTAGGCCGCCGTGGGGTATAAAAAGGTTAAACCAACTACCCATAGTCAAGCAAATTAAACAAGAGGGCTGGCCTATGCTAGGAGACAACGGCCGCATTGCTATAAGCGGAGCTCCAATCTTAATCGATCAAAAGTATCCTCTGCAGTCATTCAATCTGCCCCAGCAGTTATCTACATCAATAACCGCTGACAGCATATATGAATGGATGCATAATATACCAGAATGGGTAAGGCAGCATCCAGCAGAAACGGCCGGCATAGTGGGCGGGGGTTTATTGCTGAGTATAGTTGGTTTAGGAGGCTTGGAGGCATTAGCTGGGTCAGCTCGAATCATCGGTGGGGGCATAATCAATATAGCCGGTTTAGCTGGAGAAACTGCCGTTAACATAGGTAAAATCGGTGTTGTAGCTACTTTTGGGGCCGGTAAAATCTTAATACGGGTAGGCGAAAAATTCATTCCCCTTACTATCGCCGGGGCCGAATGGATCGCCCCTTATATTCGTCAAGCTGTCTCGTTAAGCTGGCAAATAGGCAAACTGTATGGGAAAAGCATACACAAAGGGATAATGGGCACACCTACTATTGGTAAGGTATTTTTAATTGGGCTTTTAATAGGTGATACGGCTGTAACTATCATCATGCCACACGTCTCGGATAAAGTTAAACAAACCATTGACCATTTAGGGCAGAAAATTAACGGCGCCGAGCTGTGGCAAATACAAGACGCCAGTGGTCAATCTCACGCTTACATGTTTAAACTCCCAAACGGTAACTAGGACAATCTTCGAAACTTAATCTTGTATACCTTGGGCGTTTCACCTTGTTGCAGGTATAATAAACCATGACCAAGTATTACACATCGCAAAGAAGCAGGGGGCTATATACACCCGGATCAAACTTACCGTTTAGGTTATCGCGTTCCAAGATCGATCTTTTTTTAGAGTGCCCCAGGTGCTTTTACCTTGACCGCCGATTAGGAGTCGGCCGGCCACCAGGATACCCGTTTTCCCTTAACTCGGCGGTTGATCATCTCCTCAAGCAAGAGTTTGATATCCATAGGCATAAGGGGTCTAATCATCCGTTGATTGAAAAATACGGCGTGGATGCCAAGCCGGTAGCCCATCAAGACCTGGATAGGTGGCGGGACAACTTTACCGGCGTCGAGTATCTTCACCGACCAACTAACTTACTTATCTTCGGCGCTATCGATGATCTCTGGCAAAACTCAAAAGGCGAGTACATCGTGGTTGATTACAAATCGACCTCAAAAAGCGAAAAAATCACCAAACTAGACAAGGACTGGCAAGGCAGTTACAAGCGCCAAATGGAGGTTTATCAATGGTTGTTAAGGCGAAACAACTACAAAGTCTCCAATACCGGCTATTTTGTCTACTGCAACGGCCAAAAAGACAGGAAGGCCTTTGACGGCAAGTTGGAGTTTGAGGTCACCCTTATTCCTTATGAAGGAGATGATTCTTGGGTGGAGGCTACAATCAATGATATTTATAAGTGCTTAAACCTTAAGTCTCCGCCAAAACCAGGTCAAGACTGCGATTATTGCGCTTATTTTTACTCCCGACAAAAACAAGAAAACGACAATTAAGCCAAGTCAGGGTTCTTATTCTCGCATAAAACCCAAATCTCGTCCTAGTTGGAAACGAACCAAATGCTTTGGCATATAATACTTATATGCCAATACTTATCATTCAGCTAAGGCCTGAGGATAAAGCGGCGAACAGTGAGTTTAAGGCTATCTTAACCAAAAGCCGGTTGCCAGCCTCGGCGGTTGTCAGAATTAGAGGAGAACAAACAAGCTTTAGAAATATTAGCTTACAAAAATACTCCGCCATCATCGTTGGCGGCAGTCCATTTGATATAACTAAACCTGAAAGGGAAAAAAGCGATCAACAAAAGCGCATTGAATCCGATTTTGCTGTCCTGATTCCTAAAATCATAAAATATGACTTTCCCTTTTTGGGGGCCTGTTCGGGTAATGGCTTATTAAGTCTTTTTGCCGGTGGAGTTATGAGTAAAAAACATGCCGAGCCGGTCGGCGGCGTTGATATCTTTATCACCAAAGAGGGCAAGGATGACAAGCTGTTAAAAGGTTTTCCTACAAAATTCAGGGCTTTGGTCGGGCACAAAGAAGCTTGCCAAGTACCACCCAAACGGGCTGTTATCTTAGCCTCTTCCCAGACTTGTCCAATTCAAATGCTGCGCCTAGGTGAGAATGTATACTCAACCCAATTCCATCCGGAAGCCGACGCTAAAGAGTTTGAACTAAGAATTAAAATCTATAAAAACTACGGCTATTTTCCTGCGGAAAAAGCAGAAGAACTAACTCAAACCATAAAGAGTGAAAAGATTGTTTGGCCGGTCAAAATACTGGAAAGATTTGCTAAATTCTATCAAAAATAAATCTTATAGTCTGCTTTTAAGGCTTGTCTTTCTTGGCCGATTGAATCAAATTGGTCAATTCCATTACTTGAGGATCGTCTAAATACCAGCGATTGAGATGGGCGACCAATTGGGCCGCTTCGTCCAACCGGCCTAACCGATAATAGGCTAGGGCGGTTAAATAACTGAGCTTGAAATTGGCCGGCAGGCTTTTTAAGCCGGCCTCGCCGATCTCGATCACTTCCTTGTAGCGCTTTTGGTTAAATAACAAACCGGCCAAATTTTCATAAGCCAAATAATAACTGCCATTAGTTAAGGCTTGGCGGTATTGCCTTTCGGCCTGTTTTTCTTGGCCCTCACTGGCCAAGGCCACCCCCAAATTGCTTCTGTTAACCCACCAATCAGGAGCCAGCTCAACCGACTTGAGAAAATACTTTTTGGCTTCCCGGCGCCGGCCGGCCCGATACAGTTCGGTGCCATAATTGTTATTCAAATCATAGGCACCTGAATTCAGCTTGATGTCATGGCCATACAAGATCAAGCCGCTTCGCCAATTGTAGCTTCTTAACCAGGTTCTGGTTCCAAGTAAGACAACCACGGCCGATAAAATCAAAACACTTACCGTCTTGGCCCTATCCACCACCTGCCAGACCACGGCCGCCGCGACTCCGATCAATGGAAAATACAACCATCTCTCGGCCAGGCTCATATCCAAAGGAAATATATTTAAAACCAAGCTTATGCCGACCAAAAACCACAGCCACCAAAACCAATAAGTTCGGGATCGGTTTCGGCCGGTTAAGGCCAAAACGGTCAATAAAGTTGCCAAAACCAACAAACTGCCCCAAAAGCGCACATCAGCAAAGCTTGGCACGACAAAATGATGGGTGATAAATAATCGTTCAGGCCAAAAACTAATTCTAAGATAGGAAACAATCGTATACGGTACCGTCATTAACCTTTGGGCCAGACTGGCCTTAACTATAGGCACTACCGAAAAGCTCGACAAACCGACTTTGGCTATACCAAACCTAGCCACAGCGTAAGCGCCAATGACCAAACTACTGGTCATCAACCATCGCCAAAAGTCATCTCGATTCCGCTTTAGCCAAAGAAGATAAAGCCCGCCGATGGCCATGCCGGTCACCGCCGCTTCTTTGCTAACTAAACCAAACCAGCTTAAAAATCCATACCACCACCAGTTTATGTTTTTCTTGCCCTTAACCAATATCAACAAAGCAGTTAAACTGAATAAAACAAACAGCTCCTCTTGGACTGATGAGATATAAAAAACCGCCTCGCTGATGCCGGCATGAACACCCCAGATAAGAGCTGTCCAAAAACCAATGGTTTTGGCTTGTTTGACCTTGGCTTCTTCCAAGATGCTTTTCACCAGCCAAAAAACTAAACCGGCATTGGCTATATGCAAACCGATCTGGGCCAAATGAAAACCAAAGGCCAGTTTACCCCAAACTAGCCAGTTGACAATAAAGAAAATCATCATCACCGGACGATAATAAAAGCCGGATACTCCGCCGCCGCCGGTATTAAAGGTGCTACCAAAAAATGACCGCCACCAATTGGCCAAGCTGTGAGCCACCGGATTATTTAAGATTTGTTCTTCATCATCCCAAACAAAGCCATTGAACAAACCGTTAAAGTAGGTCGTACAAATAACCAAGCCGATGATAAATACCAATTTTGAAGCTGGTTGACTAGCAATACAATCTCTTAACCGACAAGCTAACTTTAGACATTTTTTCTTGATCATTTACCCTAATTATAAAACCACCAATTTCATTTATTACACTTTTCGGACTTGGGGAGTGGTTGTCTTTCCAACTTGATCCGGGATCCTCTTGTTTCCCGCAGACAACCATGGGGTCCTGAATGAAATTCAGAACGACGTGCCTATTTTTTGCTTATTTAGTTATTGGGATTTGGTTGTTAAACATTATTTAGGTTAATTAGCTCAATTAGACATTAGATTAATTTATCTATGGTCATCTGTCAGCCTCCGGCTGACACCGCTATTGCTTTTTACTTTAAACCTTTAACTTTTCACTTCCTACTTATTAACGTTTTTGACATTTTTCCCTGAAATTCTTATAATGTCCCCATGGACAAAAAGCTAAAAAAGATACCATCACGGCCGGATATTGACAAGTTAGAACAAGAAGTTTTAAGTTTTTGGCGAAAAAACAAGATTTTTGAAAAAAGCGTCAATAACAGGCCAAAGACCAAGGAATATGTCTTTTATGACGGCCCGCCGTTTGCCACCGGCCTGCCTCACTACGGCCACCTGCTCCAAGGCACCATTAAGGATGTCGTCCCCCGTTACTGGACGATGCAAGGCTATAGAGTCGAGCGCCGATTTGGCTGGGACTGTCACGGCCTGCCAGTGGAGTACGAGTTGGAAAAGGAAAAAAAGATTAAAACCCGCCAACAGATAGTTGATTGGGGTATCGGCAATTTTAACGAAGCCTGCCGAAGCATCGTCACCCGCTATACCAATGAGTGGCGAGCCATCGTTCCCAGGCTTGGCCGATGGGTTGACTTTGACAATGACTACAAAACTATGAACCCGGATTATATGGAGTCAATCTGGTGGGTGTTCAAAAGCCTTTGGGACAAAGACTTAATCTATGAAGGTTACCGGCCGGCCCATATCTGCCCCAGATGCGCCACGCCTTTATCCAACTTTGAGGTGACCTTGGGTTATAAAGACAAACAAGATACTTCTGTTGTGGTTAAGTTCCCGGTGAAAAACAAGCCACAAACCTATCTTCTCGCCTGGACAACCACGCCCTGGACCCTGCCCGGCAATATGCTTTTGGCGGTGGCCGAAAAAACAACCTACATCAAAGTCAAATCGGGCGATGACTACTATGTTCTGGCCAAAGATCGGCTTGAAATGATTTTTGATAATCAAGAATATGAGATTGTTGAAGAAATTCCCAGCCAAAAGCTAATCGGCCTTGAATATACACCCCTTTATGCTCCAAACAATTTTGAACCGCCAAAGGCAGCTTACCGAGTGGTCGAGGCCGGGTTTGTCAACTTAGAAGACGGCACCGGCATCGTCCACATCGCTCCGGCCTACGGCGAGGATGATTTTTATCTTGGACAGTCACTTAAATTGCCCATCCTGCAGCATATCGGTTTAATCGGGCAAGTTGATGACAAACTTTACCCCCAATGGGCTAAGACCGATGTTTTTCAGCTTAACCAAAAAGTAGTTAACGATCTTGACAGTCGTGGTTTGGTTTTTAAACAAGAAGACATAACCCACTCATACCCTCACTGCTGGCGTTGCAACACACCGCTTATCAATTACGCCACCAAATCTTGGTTCGTTAAGGTAACCAAGATCAAAGACCAACTCATTAAAGCCAACCAACAAATCAATTGGTTGCCTAAGCATGTCAAGAACGGCCGATTCGGCAAGTGGTTAGAGAATGCCCGCGACTGGTCGATCTCCCGCAACCGCTTCTGGGGAGCTCCCTTGCCGGTTTGGCGGGGAGACAAAACCGGCAAGGTGGTAGTTGTCGGCTCCCGCCAAGAACTGGAGAAACTCTCCGGCCGGAAAGTAACCGACCTCCACTTGCACAAGATCAGCCAAATCACTTGGCAGGACAAAGAAACACAAGAAACTATGCGGCTTATAGGTGATGTTTTGGACTGTTGGTTTGAGTCAGGCTCCATGCCTTACGCTTCATTCCATTATCCCTTTGAAAACAAGACTCGATTCGAGTCTCACTTTCCGGCCGATTTTATCGCCGAAGGCATTGAACAGGCCCGCGGCTGGTTTTATACCCTCCATGTTATCGCTAACGCCTTGTTTAATCGGCCGGCCTTCAAAAACTGCATCACCACCGGCATCATCTTGGCTGAGGATGGCCAGAAGATGAGCAAGTCAAAAAAGAATTATCCTGATCCAATGGCAGTGGTCCAAAAATACGGAGCTGACGCTTTAAGATTTTATTTAATCAACTCGCCTTTGGTTAAGGGCAAAGACTTAAGATTTAAAGACAGCGACCTGGCCGAGCTCAAAGAAAGGCTTATCACCACATACTGGAACAGTTTTAAGTTCTATATGACCTACGCCAACCTGCATAACTTTAAACCGACCGAAATCGGCAATTACCAAAGCCTGACTGTTATGAATCGATGGATCTTAAGCCGGCTGTGGCGGTTTCAAGAAGAGGTAGACAAAGCTATGACTAGCTATCAGCTGGATAAGGCAACTAAAGTCATCCTCGAGTTTACCACTGATTTATCACAATGGTACATCCGCCGCATTAGAGATGATGTCGCTGTTTGGCAAAAAGATAAAGGCTTAACAAATCAAACACTAAATACACTGTATCAGGTCCTGGTCTATTATTCCCAGATATCGGCTCCGTTTATTCCCTTTATGACAGAGTACATCTACCAAGCCTTAACCGGCTGTGAGTCAGTTCATTTGACTGACTGGCCGTCTTTGGACAAGACCTGGAACCAACCGGGGCTGTTAAGCCAAATGAATCTGGCCCGCCAAGTCGTTTCTTTAGGTCACAACCAAAGAAAAGAGCTTAAAATTAAGGTCCGCCAGCCTTTAAGCCGGGCCATGGTTACTACAGCAAACAAGCTGGGCCGGGACGTTCTTGAAGTAGTAGCGGCGGAACTTAATCTAAGGGAAATTAAACAGAAATCAGGCCAACAACTAGAGATTAAGCTTAATACTCATATATCAGCTGACTTAAAGCAGGCCGGCCTAGCTCGCGATCTTATCAGAAAGATACAAAACAAAAGGCGGCAACTGGGCTTATCGCCGAAACAAAAGATAGCTGTTTTTCTGCCTGACTGGCCCAAAGCTTACGAAGAAGAGATTAAAACCAAAACCTTGGCTAAAACCATAGACCAGGCCGATGATTTGAAGGTCAGTCCGGTAGATTAAAAGATAGATGGACCAGATTAACCAGTCAACCAAATTAACTTACCAGATTATCTCTGTTAGTTTATCACTGACAGTCATCGGCTTGTTTTTACTCTACTCAATAAAGCCCGAGTTTTTCTTCAATCAACTGCCAGCGGTTGGTCTTGGCATCGGCCTGATGATAGGCTTAAGCCTGGTGCCGTTCAATAAGCTTTTAAGTTGGTCTTGGCTTATTGTCGTGGTCAATTTAGGCTTGCTAGTCCTAGTCTTTTTTTCTCCGGCGATCAGAGGGGCTCATCGTTGGCTCAACTTCTTTAATTTCCATATCCAACCATCAGAGCTTTTTAAATTCAGCTTAGTCTTGTTTAGTTGGCGAATGGTTTATGAAATCTTTTTGCCCCAATCAACTCAAACCAAAACTAGCCAACCACCAACTTTTAAGCTAGGTTTTATATCTATCACTTATTTGGTTCTAAGCCACTTAAGGGCTAATTTTAAGTTAGTCACTTTGATTATGGTTTTTGGCTTTGGCTTGGGATTGGTTTTGATCGAGCCTGACCTTGGCACTTTTTTATTCCTGGCTCTAAGCTTGAGCCTGGCGTGGTTGGCGGTCTTTTTCAACTTTAAAAGATTGCTTCTTATCGGTTTGGCCTTAATTTTGTTGATCCCTTTTGCTTGGTATCAACTTAAGCCATACCAACAACAGCGCTTAATTGCCTTTACCGATCCTTACCTTGACCCCCAAAAAAGCGGTTATAACATCATTCAGGCTCAATTAACTTTAAGAAACGGCGGCTGGTGGGGCCAGATCGAGCCGTCAAGCCAATACCAAAAAAGTCTGCCGGAGTCCCATACCGACTTTATCTTTGCCGTCTGGGTCGAGGAAACCGGCTTTGTCGGCGGTTTGGGACTTTTAAGCTTGTATCTTCTGTTTATCTATTTCATCCACCAAGCCAAAAACCTGTTAGCTCCGCCAGAGAGTATTCCGATCATCCTAATTATATTTTTTTTAGCCGTTCAGGCTTTCATCCATATAGCTATCAACTTAAGCTTGCTACCAGTCACCGGGTTGACTCTACCGTTTATCTCATACGGCCGATCTTCCATCTTGGCCAACTTCGCCATTTTGGGCTTGTTTTTATCCCGACTAAACGGTAAGAACCACTACTTTCTTAAAAGTCAGATCTTAAATCAACAAATCAGCATGAATAAGCTAAAAGCTAAGCTAACAGAAGGCGAAGCCAGTCTTAAAAGAAGTATTTAAAAGCCTTAAAATATGCCGAGTATTTATGTTGACGGATTAAAACCTTGCTTTTTAAAAGATTTTGCTCTTTTAAGACAGTTATTGTATAATCACTTATTATGAATCAAGTGATCGTCGAAATTGCCGGCCACCAGTATGAACTCAAAGAGGGCGACGTCATTGACGTTGACTACCAAAAGGACTGGGGTGAAAATAAAGTTGTCAACTTAGATAAAGTCTTAAGTTATATATCTGGCTCAGAGGTTAGCGTTGGCCAACCATACTTAAACAACATTGAGATTAAGGCCAAGGTGATCAAACACTTCAAGGGCCCTAAAACCACCGAGGTCCATTTTAAAGCCAAATCAAGGTATCGCCGAAAAGTTGGCTTCAGGCACCATTTAACTCGACTAACCATCACCAAAATCGCCGTCAAAAAGTCATCCACCAAGCTTAAAAAAAGTAAGTAAGAAAGCCTAGTTTATGGCTTATTATTGGTTTAACCTATCTCATATCTCCTCTCAACTGGCTTCCGAAGAACTCAAGTTGGTGCTCCAACAAAATCAGATAAAGCCAAGCTCCAAAATCAGGCGAAGCCAGTTTCTGGCCTTGGAACTTAATAAGCCGCTAACTCAAGCCCAGCTTGACCGGCTTGGTGGTATCATTTGGGTCGGGGAGGAAATCAGTCATGAACTTGACCGCCAAGCCTTTGAACCTTTGCTCATTAAGCTTATCAGTCAAGCCACCACTAACCAACAGATAAAAAATTACGCCATTTTCATCTATGACCACCACCGCTTTCAGACTAAAGCCAGCCATCAGGTTAACTTAAAACTAAAAGAGAAACTACCAATTTCCTATCTGAATACCCGGTCATCAAGAATAAACCGCAAACACCTAAACGACAGCCTCATCTTCTTTATTGTCAAATACAAAAAAACTTACTATTTATTGCGTTTGGTTTGGTATTATCCGTGGGAAGAATACATCGACAAGGATAAAAACAGGCCCTTTGTCCAGCCCCAAGCCGGTATGCTGGGCAACAAGCTGGGCAGGATCATGGTTAATCTCAGCTTGGATAAAAACCCCCAAGACTATGAAAGCGACGGTTTTGTTCTTGATCCTTTTGCCGGTGCCGGAACCATCTTAATCGAGGCCTTAAGTTTGGGTCTATCAGTTGCCGGCATCGAAAAGCATCCCCAATCCTTCGCCGGACTTAAAGCTAATCTTGATTGGTTTACCAAGCGGATAAAATCCAGATCAGCAATCAAACTTTACAACCAGGATGCCACTCGAGTCCATAGATTTGTTGACGGCCGGCAAATTATCAGTGTTGTCACAGAACCATACCTTGGCCCTTCGTTTAGATTAAAAACCAATCGCTTCGGCCGACAATACTACGTTACCGCTAGTCAACCGCAAACACCGGTAAGACAAGAAATGATCGATAAGGTTTTGGCTAATCTCAAGGATCTTTACGGCAAATGGCTGAAAAACCAAGCTAAAATCCTTAAACCGGGGACCAAACTGGTTTTGATCCTGCCTCTTTTTCATTTTCACACACGTTTTTACAGTTTAAACTTGATTGACAAGAAAGGCTTTTTTGATTATACTTTAGTCCAAGGTCCATATCTAGTTAAAAGCCAGAGGGACCTTGTTGTTAGAAGACAGGTTTATGTCTTAAGGAGAAAATAATGTCAAAAACCAAATCAGCTGGCGGTAAAGCCAGGCAAGGAACGCGCCGAGCCGGTAAAAGGCTGGGGGTTAAGATCTTCGGCGGCCAGCCGGCCAAGATCGGCAGTATAATTGTCCGCCAGCGCGGATCCCGGTTTCATCCGGGTAAAAATGTCAAGGCCGGCCGGGATTTCAGCCTTTATGCCATTAAGACTGGTATCGTTGCTTTCAGACAAAAATGGGGTAAGAAAATTATCGATGTCATCCCATTAAATAACTAAATATGAATCAAAAACAAGACAACGTCGGCGAAGCTGTGGTTTTGCTTGATGTTGACTTAATTCAACCCAACCCTTTACAACCTCGAGATTTTTTCAATGAATCCGATCTTGACGATCTGGTCAAATCAATCAAAAAACATGGCATTTTAGAACCTTTAATCATCGCCCACACACCGGCCGGCTATCAGATAATCGCCGGCGAACGGCGGTGGCGGTCAGCCAAGATCGCCGGCTTAAAGCAGGTACCGGCCATCGTCAAAGAGGTCACTCCGCAAAAGATGTTAGAGATGGCCATTGTTGAAAACGTCCAGAGAGAAGATCTTAATCCTATAGAAAGAGCCATTGCCTTCCAGCGATTGATTCAAGAGTTCGGCTTAACCGAAAAAGAGCTGGCGGAACAAATCGGCAAAAGTACTCCCTATGTCATCAATTCTCTGCGCCTTTTAAACCTGCCGGATGCCTTAAAAGACGGCCTTATTGCCGGCTTGATTTCAGAAGGCCACGCTCGGGCTTTGGTCGGCATTCCCGATCCCCATTCCATGATTCAAGCCTACAAGCAAGTTTTAAAAGAAAGCGCTTCCGTTAGAAGAACCGAGGAAATCGCCCGCAAATTCAAAGAGATGCTTCTTGGCATCAACGCTGCCAGGCCGATGTCCAAAAGCAAAGACATGCCGCTGATTGATGAAAGCCTGTATGTTTCTCAAAAGAAACTGCCTCAAATAGAAAGGAAACTGCAAGAAACCCTAGCTGAAAAATTAAAGATTAAAAACGCTAAAAAGAAATTTAGCATTAAGTTGAAGCGAACCGTCACCCAAACTTCGATAACTCTCAAGTTAAAAGGTAATCCTCTGGAAACCAACGAGCAGATAAGACAGCTTCTGAACCATCTATTTGGGAACGAAGGTTGGTTGGATGCGGACAAGGACAAAAAATAGCTTATTCTTGGTCGATTAATTCATTCTCTATCTGCTTAATTTCCACTTTAGCTTTGGTTAATTTTTTCTTTAACCGCTTGACTATCTCAACTCCTTGCTTAAACAAACCTATTGAATCCTCCAAGTTGTCCTGCTCCTGAGACAACTTGGCCACGATCTCCTCCAGCAACTTAAAGTCTTGGCTTATCGATGAGGGTTTGGCTTTATCTGTCATAAATCTTTTCTACTTTTGAACCTATTTTACCTGTTTTTAGATAAGTCATCAAGTTCTGGCCCAATCTTAGCTGGTCGGCTTGTTTAATGACATGACCGTGGTCATCGGTGGTTATGGAAAAGCCTCTGGCCAAAACCGATTTGGGGTTAAATGATGCCAGTAAACTCTGGTATTTGTTATATCTTTGCTTGACCAGCTCAAAATGATACCAACTTTTGTCTTTTAATTGCCGACTCAAATTCGGCAACCGACCAGCCAGCCAGTCGGTTTTATGCCTGTAATGGTCAAGCAAACCTTTCATCTGAATCTCAAGACCATCCAATTTGTCAAAGGGGGTCGACAAATACTTTAAGAGCGACTGCTTGATAAGCTCAAATTTGTGCCAGCTTAATTCCAACTGTTTGTTGACTTGGCTAACTAATCGCTGGATTAAAAAATCAAGCTGTTGGCCGACCTCGGTTAAGGCCGGAAAGATAATCTCGGCCGCGTTTGATGGCGTTGAAGCCCTGACATCAGCCACATAATCAATTAAAGAAACATCGGCCTCATGGCCGATGGCCGAAACCAAAGGAATCGGCAAACCAAAAGCTGATTTGACCACCTCTTCATGATTAAAGGCCTGAAAATCTTCCAAACTGCCGCCGCCGCGAGTGATGACCGCCAGATCAGCTTGGTCGGGGTTGGCTTTGACATAGTCAAAAGCCGCCAATATTGAGGCCACTGATTTAGCCCCCTGAACATTGATTGGCAGATAATAAATCTCTATTTTACCAAACCCCCTGGCCTTGGTTATCTTAATAAAATCAGAATAAGCCCGCGATTCCGGCGCGGTTAAAAGAAAGATTCGGCTTGGATATTCAGGCAGGGCCCGTTTGCGGTCGGGGTCAAACAAGCCTTCGGCTTCAAGCTTGGCTTTCAGGACCAAAAAGGCTTTTTGCAGTTTGCCATCACCGACTGGGGTTACTTGGTAGGCATAAAGGCTGAACTTGCCGCTTTTGCCGTAAAGTTTGGCTTTGCCTGAGGCGTGGACCAAGGTACCGACTTGCAAAAACTCAAGGCTGTTTTTGATCTGGTAATAAGTTGAAAAAATATTTAAGACCTCCTCGTTTTTGGGGTCTTTTAAAGTCATAAACACCCACCGGTTCTGGCGGACATTAATCTCGCTAATCTCACCTTCAATGGTAAATTCCGTAGTCGAGATAAGTTGGTTTATCAGCTGATTAAACTCGGAAACCTGAAAGACCATCTTTTCCGGTTTTGGCGGTTTATCCGGCTGCTGGTCGGAAAACTTAAGTTGAGCCATAACTTAATTATATATAAGCCAACACCAAACTTAACTGATAACTTCAACTGGGAGTTGCTTAACTTCTTTTTTAAGTATTTTGGATTTAAACAAAAGTTTGAAAATAAGCGGCAAGGCAAGCAGCAAAAGTAAGTTGACAACAAAGGCAAACGGAGCCAGCAAAATCAGGGTTAATATAAAGATGGCTACTGACAGCCATAACCGCCAACGATTGACTAAGTCATTCAACTGGCTGGCCAGCCAGCTAGACAACGGTTCGAGAGCCGGACCGACATCTATCTGGCCGTCGGCTTGAAAAATGACCTTGTCCAAAGGAATCAGCTCGGGCTTGAAGCCTATCCGTCGGCTTAAATCCTGTTGGCTGAACTCGGCTAATATCTGGCTAAAGACCAGCTTGGTTTGTTCTGGTGAGGTCGAGCTTGATGACGACCAAGACTTCTTAATACTTAGGCTTAATTGGCGGTTGACTTCCGGCAAGATCGGCTGAGCCGCTTGGAGTAAATTTGACGGTGTTATCAAACTCAAGCTAAAGCTAACACCTCGGTCGATTTGGTACCAGCCAATGGTTGAGATAAGCAAAGTTAACAAAACAAAGCTTAACCTGATCACCGGCCTTAAAATCTCAACCGGCTTAAATCTGGCAAACAAAGACAAGCGGTGCTTGACCAAGCGGTTAATGGTGATAAAGTTAGCCAAGTAAAAACTAGCGATCAAGGCCACAATTACAGGTTGGCTGCCGGCTACCAAAGAAACCGTAACAATAACTCCGGTTGTCAAACCAAGGTTGAGATAAAGCCGATTGTGATAATTTCTTTTGACCGAGAGTATGAAACTTACTAAAAAACAACCAAACCAAACCAAAAACAAGCCAATGATTAAACCCACCGGCGAGGCCTTGGCCGCCATTAAGCTGGCAAAACTAAACCGGCTAAACAAAACCGCTAATAATGCCGCCAATAAATTAAAAATGACTAACCAAACCATTAAATTTATGATAGCATTTTTAAATATCTTCCAAAAATATAGGTATTGTTTTTTAATTTCTTCATTAAAAACAAAAGAAGCCGGCCTTGAGATCTTTGCCACTGAATTATTGAAGTTTGCTTGAAAACAACCCAATTGAACAAGTTCAGATACATTTGGGACTTTAAACAAGCATGATAAAAACAGGAACACCGACCAGACTTAAGTTTCTTTTCTTTGGTATTAAAGGCTATCATCAATTTATGAAAACCTTTAACCATTTGACAGCTTTTGAC
>JAJRVN010000011.1 GCA_024277325.1 Patescibacteria group bacterium
CAGCGTCGATTGCAGATAGGCTACAATAAAGCGGCCAGATTGGTTGAAGAGATGGAGGAAAGAGGCTGGGTGGCCCCGGCCAAAGTCGGCCAAAAAAGGCGAAAAGTATTGATAGCTTCACTTAACCAGATAGAAAAAAAAAGCTAATTAGCTAGATCTGGTACAAAAGCAGATTGACTACAAAACATTAATGCCTCTTTGCTTGAACAGCTAGCTTGGTTTAAGATATATATATGAAAACAACCGGTCAAATCCTAAAGCATAACCGAATCTTAAATAAAATTGAGTTGGAAGAGATCGCCCAGGAAACCAAGATCAGAAGGTTGTATTTAGAAGCCATAGAAAACGATGATTACCAAGCGTTTGATTCTTTAGCTATGGTTTTAGGATTTATCAGAAGTTATGCCCGCTATCTTAATTTGGATGATAAGCAGTTGGTTTCGATCTTTAAGCGTGATTTTGATGTTTCCAAAACCGGCCGGATCGTTCCCAGGCAAACAGCCCCACGGTTTCGAATAAAGCCAAGATCCGACCAACAGCGAGTTAATTTGATTTTAGCCCCGATTTTTTTGGTTGTGGTTATCAGCTTGGCCTTGTTATGGCTGTATCGTTGGTATATCTTTCCGCCGCCGGTTAAGATTTATCAACCCAAGCAGGTTCAGGTAGTGACCCAAGAGAGAATCACGGTTAAAGGCCGGACTTTGCCTAAGGCCAAAGTCATCATTAATGATTTTGCCGCTTACGCTGACCAAGCCGGCTGGTTTGAACAGCCGATTCTACTGATTCCCGGGGTTAATCAAATAGTAGTCGAGGTTAAGTTTAAATACAAGACTAAGGTTAAGACAATAGACGTTATTTATAGGCCCCAAGAATAAAGTTAGCGAAGTGTAGTCAAGCAGGATTAGCTTGGTAAATAATAGCCGCTTGACAACCTAATTTTTATGAGTATAATGAATATATATTCATTATATATTTATAACTAGGAGGATTTATGCCTAATCTAGATGGAACAGGGCCGGCCAACTTCCGGCCGGCAAGGCTTGGCTTAGGTACCCGTCGCAACACTGGCAACCGGCCTATGGGTTCGCGCAAATGCGTTTGCCCTAACTGCGGTTATGAAATGGACCATCGACTGGGTGTGCCTTGCCGGCAAACCAAGTGTCCCAAGTGCCAAACTTTAATGCGCGGTACCAACTGCGCTTAAAATGGCTGATAAGTGTTAATAAGTTAAGTTTTATATGCCGAGAAGACAACCCCGCCGGATTAGGTTTCGGCCAAATGTTTATTATTTTAAACCCCAAGGTGTTCCCATGAGGGAATTAGACGAGGTTGAGCTGTTTCCGGACGAGCTTGAGGCCATCAAGTTGTCAGGAGTTGATGGCCTGGATCAAAACCAAGCGGCTGTAAGAATGAACATTTCCCAGCCAACATTCGGCCGAATCTTAAACCGCGCTTATCGCAAAATAGCTCTAGCCATCACCCATGGCAAAGCTATTAAAATTACCAAACGACCAAAAGAAATCAGTTATTGATGGTATAATAAATTATGGTTTTATCTCTGCCATGGCTGTTTGTTTTGATTGGTTTAAGTCTTATTTTTGCCGAGTTGTTTATCGGAGTTTATACCGGTTTTGATTTGGTTTTGATAGGTTTAAGTATTATCCTAGGCGGTTTGCTTGGGGCGATTTACCCCAACCTGGTTTTTATGATCATAAGCACGTCGGTGATCATTCTTCTGTATTTAATTTTCGGCCGGCAATTTATCAAGCGTCGGTTAGAGATTGACACTCACCAAAGCAATGTTGATGCCCTGGTCGGGGCCCACGGCTTGGTAGTCAAGGAGATTAAACCCCATAATCCGGGCCAGGTTAAGATTAATGGCGAGTTTTGGCGGGCCGAAAGTCGGCAAGCCTTAAAAATTGGTGATGAGATTATCGTCAATTCCATAGCCGGAGTCACTTTAAAGGTTAGCAAGTTACCAAGAAAGGGAGCCTAATTATGATTGCTTTCCCTCTATTACTAATCTTATTGTTTTTGATCGTTACTCTGGCCAAATCGGTTAGGATCGTCCGCCAGTATGAAAAAGGCTTGGTCACTCGGTTGGGTAAGTACAACCATGTAGTCGGTCCCGGCATGACTTTGCTGATCCCCTTTATTGAGAAACTGATCTTGGTTGATATGCGGGAAAAGGTCATAAACGTCGAGCCCCAAAAAGTGATTACTAAAGACAATGTTTTGGTTGTGGTTGACGGAGTGATCTATTATCGGGTCATTGATCCGGTCAAGGCCGAGTTTGAGGTTCAGGACTTTGGCATCGCTGCGACAACTTTGGCCCAGACTAACTTGAGAAATATCATCGGCGATAAAACTTTGGATGAAACTTTGGTGGCTCGTGACACAGTCAACGCTATGTTAAGGGATGTTTTGGATGAGGCAACCAACGCTTGGGGAGTCAAGGTAACTCGGGTTGAGCTGCAAAAAATCGACCCTCCCCAAGATATTACCGATGCTATGAGCAAGCAGATGAAAGCCGAAAGAGAAAAGCGAGCCATGGTTTTGGAAGCCGAAGGTGTCAGACAAAGCAAGATTCTTCAAGCCGAAGGTGAAAAGCAAAGCAGTATTTTGACCGCCCAAGGTGAGGCCCAAGCCGTTTTGCTCAAAGCCCAAGCCCAAGCTAAGGCCATCGCCCAAGTGGCCCAAGCTGCTGAAGAGAATTTTAAGGATAAAGCCGCCCTTTACCGTCAATTTGAGGTCTTAGAGCAAACCTTGAAAAACAATACCAAATATGTCATCCCGACCTCGGCCAAGGTTTTAAACATTTTAGGCCTGGATGAGCTTAAGGGCAAGGTGTCGAAAAAGAACGGCTGAAACCTGCGCAAAACCGATGCGGTTTTTAGCTGGTTGTGTTAAAATCTAGTGTTAAATCAAACCGAAAAGGGCGCGTAGCTCAGCTGGCTAGAGCGCAGTCCTGATAAGACTGAGGTCCCTGGTTCAAGTCCAGGCGCGCCCACCAACCAACCTAACATTAACAATCTGGGGTAGCTCAATGGTAGAGCGCTCGGCTGTTAACCGAGTGGTTGTGGGTTCGAGCCCCACCCCCAGAGCCAAGACATTATAGATTCTTCGGTTCCCTTGGTTCTTCTTGGGTTTTATCTTTAAAAGCGGTCATTTTCTGCCTTCATTCTTACTGCAGCCGCTTCAATAATTATTTACCTTACATGGTGTGGTGTTGTGAAGGATGGTATAGACAAGACAAATTAAGATGTTAAAATGATTTAGTATTCCTTCGGAAAATAAAATTATGTTAGTATACAAATGAATTCCTTAATGATCAAAAAAGGTTTACTTAAAGCAATCACTTTGGTTTTTAGCTTATTGGTTTTAGCCCGGTTTGTCTTTACTCCTGCTACCACCTTTGCTCAAAGCGACTTATTGTTTGGTCAGGATCATTCTTACTCTGTTGTCTTTCGCGGTAACGGCGAGGCGGTGGTTTATGTCAAGATGGTGATTACCAATCCGGAAGAGAAGTTGATGACAGACTTTTCCTTTACCATGCCGAAAGTATCCCCGGACGAGATGGTGATTTACCAAATGAAGTTGCCGCCAAGATGTGTTCGCTACGATTATGAAAGTGAATTTAGAACCTGCTTGGAATACAAAGAGCCGGATTACCAAGGGAATTATTATTTCAGCGATTCATACAGACCCAGTTATCAAAAGATCAAATATGACAAATCC
>JAJRVN010000012.1 GCA_024277325.1 Patescibacteria group bacterium
CTACTGGGTATGATTTTATTCAGCCAACCAGCTTAAGACCAGGTCAATTATTTGTTTTTTATCTTATCTTATAATAAAATGACCTCATGAGCCAGATTACGCCAAGAAGCCAAAACCAAGCCAGATGGTACCAAGATGTGGTAAGGGAAGCTCAGCTGGCCGATTACGGGCCGGTAAGGGGGACGATCATCTATCGACCTTATGGCTATGCCATTTGGGAATTAATTCAGGCTGGTTTGGACAAAAGGATAAAGGCCGCCGGGGTGCAAAACTCGTACTTTCCCTTGTTTATTCCGTATTCATTCTTAGAAAAAGAAAAACAACATATTGAAGGTTTTGCTCCGGAGCTGGCTTTAGTCACCCACGGCGGTGGCAAAAAACTGGAAGAGCCTTTGGTCGTTAGGCCTACAAGCGAGACGATAATGTATCATAGCTTTGCCAAATGGATACAGTCCTACAATGATTTACCTCTTATGATCAACCAGTGGAATAATGTTGTCAGATGGGAAAAAAGAACTTTGCCTATTATCAGAGGCTTAGAATTTTTGTGGCAAGAGGGCCACACAGCCCACGCAACAAAAGCAGAGGCGGACAAAGAAGTCATTCGGGCCATTACTATGTACCATGACTTTGTCCGCGACCAGCTGTCTTTGTACTCCATAGTCGGTTACAAAACCGAGTCGGAGAAGTTTTCCGGAGCGGATTATACGACCACTTTTGAAGTTTTGCTTAGAGATGGCAAAGCTCTGCAATCCGGCACCAGCCATATGTTGGCTCAAAACTTTGCTCGGAATTTTAATATTCAATTTTTAGATAAGCAGGGCAAACTCAAATATGTTTGGCAGACCAGTTGGGGCTTGTCAACCAGGATTATAGGTGCTTTGATCATGGCTCACGGGGATGATAAAGGTTTGCGCTTGCCACCTGAAGTGGCTCCGATTCAAGTTGTCATTGTTCCCATCTTAAAACAGGATAAATCCAACGAGGTTCTTAATTACTGCCGCCAACTGGCCGGCCGGTTAAAAGATATGGGCTTTCGGGTTCATCTGGATGCAAGTTCGAAAACTCCCGGTTTTAAGTTTAATTATTGGGAACTAAAAGGCGTGCCTTTAAGATTTGAAATCGGCCAGGCTGAGCTGGAAACCGGCGAGGTTACAGCTTTACGGCGGGATCTGATGACTAAATTTAAGATTAAGCCTAAGTTTGATATTATTACCGAGTTTTTGGCTAAGATTCAAGCCAATCTCTTGTCTGAACACAAAAAGTATACACTGGAACATACCTGGGAGGTTGATAACTTTAAAGACTTCAAGCAGGCTATAGACAAAGGCGGTTTTGTCAAGGTTTTTTATGCCGATGATGCCAAGGTTGAAGCCGAGATTAAGGAAAAAACCACGGCCACGGCCCGGTGCATTCCTATGTCTAGCTTAGATCAATCGGGCAGGGACTTTTATACCCAAAAAACCAAAGCAAAGCTTACTTTATTTGCCAAAGCCTACTAAAATGCCGTACTTGATACTAAGTTGGAAATATATACATGTTTTTAGTTATGGTTTTTTTCTCAGCTTAGGTTTACTGGCCGGCGGCTTTAGCTTGTTTAAGGAATTAAGGCATACCAGTTGGGATGACGACCAGGTTTTTTCTTTAACGATTAAGTCTGTATTTTGGTCCTTTGTCGCCAGCCGTTTGTTTTATCTTTATACTTATGTCCAACTTGGCTTGGTTGAGTTTTTTAACTGGTATAAGCATCCTGGTTTGAGCGGGTTGGTTTTCTGGCTGTTTTTCTGGCTGTTAAGCTGGTATCAAGCCAGGAAAAAAGACTTTGACGCTTGGCAGTTTTTAGATTTTTTAATGTGGGCAGCCTTTAGCTTTTTGATCTTTTCTTCCTTAGCTTGTTTTAACGGTGCTTGCTTTGTCGGCCAGCAGTTTGCCTATGGTCTGCCGGTGATTGGCTATGCCGGCAACCGCCACATGCTAAGCTTGTACCATCTGATTTTAAGCCTAGCGATAACCGGAGTGTTTAGTCGAATGAGGTTCAAATTCAAATCATTTTCTTGGTACAAAAATGAGAAGAGTGGTTTTGTTTTTTGGCTGGGCGGGGGCAGTTATAGTTTATTAAGAGCCATTTTCATCGAGAGCTTAAAGCAGCCAAGCTTGCCTGTCTTAGGCTTAAATTTAAGCTTTTGGTTGTGGCTGGTGGCTGGCTTAGCTTTTTTGACCGTATTTGTTTTTTGGTCAGGATCTGTTAATATATACCTGTTATTTAAGTCAATCAAGTCTGATTTAAAATTTCCGGTTGTTTATAAAGTTAAAAAAACAAAAAGGAGACAAAGATGAAACTTACAAAGTACCCAGCCAAGCTGCTTAAGCCGCTACAGGCTTATTTAAGCGTACAAAAAGAAGAGTTGATCCGCCAACTTCATGAACTGGAAGCTTCCGACCCTTATAACCAACCAGATAGAATCAACGACAACGAACTAGGAGAAGACAGTTACGAAAGTAACGAACACGATCAAGTGGTAGTTCTTAAAAACCAAATCTTGTCCAGCTTGCATGAGGTTGATGAAACCTTGACCCGCATTAAAGATGGCAGTTATGGTTTTTGCGCCCAATGCCACCAGATGATTAATACCGATAGGCTGGTCATTAAACCGACAGCGAAGTTATGCATCACTTGCGAAAAGTCAATAACAAGCCAAAAATAAGCCTGATAGGCATAGGTGGTTTGACTTTATTAGCGGTAGCCATAGATAAATATAAGCTTAGTCAGTCCAAGGATTATATTCTTAATTTTGGTATCAGTTGGGGCGCAAGGTTTCAAACTTGGTTTTTAGTTTGGTTAGTCATTTTCATCTTAGCCAGTTGGCGATTGGGATGGTACAAGCTGACCGGCTGGCGACTGTTAGTGACCGGTGGCAGCTTAAACTTGGTGGACAGACTGGCTTTTTCCGGAGTCGTCGATCCTTGGCGGTTATTTTTCTTATACTTTAATTTAGCTGATATTTTGATTGTTATCGGAGCTTTATTGTTGCTAAAATCAATCATAAGCGATATCGGCTGAAGGATTAGTCATGAAAATAAAGATAATATACCAAGATGATGATTTGCTGGTTATTGATAAGCCGGCCGGCTTGGTGGTCAATCGGTCGGCTACCGTAAGGGAGCCAACCCTGCAAGATTGGTTGTGGCAACAAGGTTTGATCAAGTTAGATAAGCACATGGATGAGGTTTTTAAGGAACGGTTTGGTTTAGCCCACAGAATAGACAGGGACACCAGCGGAGTTTTGTTGGTGGCCAAACACCCTAAGGCCCTTAATGTTCTCCTGACTGAGTTTAAGCAACGCCAAGTAACCAAAGAATATATCGCTTTAGTTCATGGATTTGTTCCGCTAAGCCAAACCATTGACATGCCGATTCGGCGCCATCCGGCCAATAAGCGAACCTTCACTGTTTTTATCGGCGGTCGGCCATCGGTGACAACCTACAAGCTTGGTCGAACATATTATTACAAAGACCAGCCGTTGTCGTTGGTAACGGTTTGGCCCAAGACCGGCCGGACCCACCAGATCAGGGTTCATTTTAAGTACATCAACCATCCATTGGTTGGGGATAAGGTTTACGCTGGCCGAAAATTATTTCAACTGTCCCGACGGATAACGCCTCGAATTTTTTTGCATGCTATAAAGATTTGGTTTAAGCATCCGGCTACTGGTAAACAGGTAAGCTTTGTCAGTCCTTTACCCGAGGATCTTGAGCAGGTTCTATCCCGCCTAACTCCCCAAGAATAAATTAATTGTTGAATTTTAAGCTTAAATTCTGGTAAGCTAAAATGTATGATGCAGGAACTGGGTTTAGCTTATGATTTAGTTATTTTGGTTCTCTTAGCTTTAGCTGGAGGCGTCGTCGCCAAGAAACTTAAACAACCCTTAATTTTAGGTTATTTAATCATTGGCCTTTTGTTTTCCTTTGTCCCGATTAAGTTTTTTGAATGGCACAACCTTAAGGTAATAGCGGATATAGGGGTGGCTTTTTTGATGTTTACCTTAGGCTTAGAGTTTTCATTTGATGCTTTTAAAAAGATAAAAAATATTGTTCTCTGGGGCGGTCTGGGCCAAGTCATCTTAACCATGGTCTTGTTCTTGATTGTTTTACCGTTTTTAGGATTTGCTTTCGAAGACAGTTTTTATTTGGCGGCGGCTTTTTCCTTATCGTCAACCGCGGTTGTGGTTAAGATTTTGTCGGATAGGGGAGAGTTATTGACCTTACCGGGCCAGATAATGATCGGCTGGCTGTTGATTCAGGACTTGGCGGTGTTACCAATGATGATCTTGATTCCGTCTTTTGCCAGAGCCGAAACCGCTGGCTGGGGACAGGTCTTGCCATCGCTGGGCCGAAGCATCATCATTTTATACATAGTTTTACTTTTGGCCAAGAGGGTTGTACCATGGTTGATTGATAAAATAACCGCCTTTAACAGTCGTGAAGTTTTGCTTTTGTTTGTTGTTTCCTTATCTTTGATCGCCGCCTTTTTCACTTATTCATTGGGCATGTCGTTTGCTATCGGCGCCTTTATTGCCGGCTTGATGGTTTCAACTACGGTTGAATCTCATGCGGTTTTTGCCGAGATTAGGCCGTTGCGTGATTTGTTTATTACGGTCTTCTTTTTAATTCTGGCCATTAACGCCCAACCGGCGATGTGGCTTAGCCACTGGGGCATAATTCTTGGCTTAACCTTATTGGTTATCATGGTTAAGATGATCTTGATTTTTAGCCTGACTTTATATTTTGGCTATCATTCCAAGGTGGCTTTTTTGGTCGGCATAGGCTTGGTCCAGGTGGGTGAGTTTGGTTTTATCTTGGCTCAGGAAGGAGTCAGGTCGAATCTGATAAGTGATTACGGCTACTCTATTATAGTGGCGGTGACTTTGTTGACTATTATCCTTACCCCGATTCTTTTCAACACAGCTTCAACGATTTATGACTCCTTGTCGGCTTCTTTCCGGCGTTATTTGCCCAAAATTGCTTTATTTATCTTTTCCGATTATAAAGACGAACGATTTGGCCGAGAGCTTCCGATTAAAGACCATGTAGTCATCTGCGGTTACGGCCGCATGGGCAGGTACATAGGCCGGGCTTTGCAGTTAAACAAGATACCGTTTGTGGTTATCGATTATAATCGGCAGGTTATTAACCAATTAATGCAGGCGTCGGTGCCGGTTGTTTATGGCGATCCGGCCAGTAAAGAGGTTCTTGATTTTGCCCAAGTTGATTTTGCCAAGGTCTTAATCATCGCCATACCCGACTTGCAAACTCAATCTCAAGTGATTATTAATGCTAAAGCTCTAAATCCTAAAATTAAGATTTTATGCCGAGTGCATAGAGAAGCGGACCAACCCAAGCTCCGGGCTTTGGGAGCGGATATTATAGTCCAGCCTGAATTTGAAGCCGGCGTTTATACCGTCACCAAATTGGCTGCCTTATTTAATTTCAAAGATAAGGTAAACAAAGACATACACAGACTCAGAATAGAGCATGGTATAGTCAGAGAGTAGGCTCGCTAGCCGGACCAAACAGCATGGTTTAAAATCCAAACTGATCATCTGATGTATAATATCTTGTTATGAAATTCACTAAAATAGTGGCCACTATCGGTCCGGCCAGCGAGTCGGAAGACAAAATCGCTGAGTTGATTTTGGCGGGAGTCAACGTTTTCAGATTTAACTTTAAGCACAACAAGCCCGAATGGCATGCCAGCCGAATAAATAGAGTAAGGCAAGTGGCAGACCAGTTAGGCCATTCGGTTGGTGTTTTGATCGACTTGCAAGGTCCAGAGCTAAGAATTGAAATGAATGCCGACGAGATAGACTTAACTTCTGGAGAAGTCATTTTTTTAGGCCAGAGAGCTAAACAGGGCAGCAAAGGTTTTTGGTTAAGTCATGATAAAGCAACTCAATATTTGGCCAAAGGCCAGACTGTTTACGCCGAAGATGGTAGCTTTGAGTTTAGGGTTTTAAGCCGGGTTGATAATGGTTTAAGCGCTAAATTAAAAGTGATCAAAGGTGGTCTGTTAAAACGGCGAAAAAATTGCAATATTCCAGGCACAGATATGCCGTTGCCGGTTTTGATAGATCGCGATTTTGAAGCCTTAAAGGTCGCCAGCAAAAACCCGGTTGATTATTTGGCTTTGTCTTTTGTCAGGAGTGCCAACGACATCAAGCTTGTCAGGCAGGCCATGGCCGAATATCAAGTTGATGCCAAGGTGGTAGCCAAAATCGAAGCTAGGAAAGCCATTGATAATATTGATGAGATTATTACAGCAAGCGATGTTTTGATGGTGGCAAGAGGCGATTTAGGAGTTGAACTGCCCATAGAGCAGGTGCCTTATCATCAAAAAGTGATTATTAAAAAATGCATAGAAAAAGGTGTGCCTGTGATTACGGCAACTCAGATGCTACAGACAATGATAAGCCAGCCGGTGCCGACTCGGGCTGAGGTTTCTGATGTGGCCAACGCCATTTTTGATAAAACCGACGCTATTATGCTGTCGGCCGAAACAGCCACAGGCCAATACCCTGTCGAGGCTGTTAAAGTGATGACTAAAACAGCCATGTTTAATGACGGCCAGGCGATCACGGATACTCGCCGATTTTATAACTTTGAAATTTTAGACAGGGAGCAGTTGGTTTGCGACGGAGCCTATAATTTTTATATAACTTCGTATTTGAATGACAGGTTGATGCGCTTTAATGGAATCGTTGCTTTTTCTGAAACTGGCCGGACGGTGCTTAATTTAGCTAAGTACAAACCCAACATTCCCATTTTGGCTTTTGTTCCCAACAAGAAAATCAGAGATGGTCTGAGCCTGGTTAGGGGAGTAGTTGCCTTTGATACCGAAGAGTTGGGCAAGCGCCAAAACGACGTCGGCAAACATGACATAAACAGGGTCAAAGAATTCTTAACCGGCCGGAAGTTGGCGGAGGTTGGAAATAACTACATCTTGGTCCACGGTGATGTATGGAAACAAAAGGGTGGTACCTCGACTGTCCGAGTCATACAAATATAATTGATTGATTGTCTATCAGTTATTGAAATGACAACTTTTTAGTGGCTTTTGTCTGGAAGTGGATTTTTAATCCCTTAGCCAAAGCTTTTGATTTAACCTTGATTTACTTAATCATCATAGCGTCGCCAAAAGAGAAAAAGCCATATTTTCTTTTTATGGCTTCTTGATAAGCTTGGCCTATTAGGCTGGATCGAAAGTCAACAAAGATATCTGCAGTATTTGGCCAGCTAACCATAGCTGCAACCAGCATCAGCAAAGTTGATTTAGGCAAATGAAAATTAGTGATTAGGGTATCAAAACTGTCCAGCTTATATGGCGGGTATATGAAAAGATTGGTTTTAGCTCGCTTGATTGGAGTAAAAGTGTTTGATTCAGCTTCATAACTTGATTCCAAACAGCGAGCCACGGTGGTGCCAACCGCGACGATAGGTATTTGGTTGGTCTTAGCTTGATTGAGCAGTTCAGCAGTCTTTGGGCTTAAGCTAAAGGTTTCCGAGTGCATTTTATGATTGGTTACTTCTTGCTGTCTAACCGGTTCGAAAGTGCCGATGCCGACATCCAATCGAATATATGCTATGTGGTGATGTTGTTTTTTGAGGCGGTTAACTAAATCTGGTTTAAAGTGCAAAGAAGCGGTTGGAGCCGCCACCGAAAAGCCTTTTTTGGCAAAAATTGATTGATACCACTTTCTCAAAATCGGTTCTGGAGCTTGCGGGTTGATATATGGGGGTAGGGGAGTGTGGCCGTAGGCGGAAAGCAGTTTATAGCTCAATCGACCCTGGCTGGCTCTAAAAATGTGTTCTTTGCCATCTTGCCTTATCAGGTTTAGCTTAACCTTAGCTTGAGGCAGAACGAGTTGATTGTGTCCTTTTAATCCCGGTTTTACCCATGCGGTTATTTGTTGCTTGGCTTGGTTGAATTTAAGAATAAAAAGCTCAACCTTGCCGCCGGTTGATTTCTCGACATAAAGCCGAACCGGCTGGACCTTGGTAGTATTAAATACAATCAGGCAAGGCTTGGTTAAGATTTTATCTAAGTTATTAAAATAATTGTGTTTAATCTTTTTGTTTTTCCGGTTGACAATCATCAATCTGCTTTTTTGGGGCGGTCGCTGGCTGATAAGTGATTTTGGCAAGTTGTAATCAAAAAGATCAAGTGACAGTTTCATACTATAAAGTATAAACCTAAAAGGGGATTTTTTAGGTTGGATAATTTGTTAAAGGTTGGATCTTAATCATTATATAATAACTCTATGACCATCAGCAGAAAAAAACGCTTATCCAGAAGGCGCCAAAGATTTAATTTTTCGGCTTGGCAGTTATTTTGGTTATGGATCAAGGTGATGCTGATACTACTTTCTTTGATTAGCTTAGTTAAACTGGTGTTTAATTTAAGCTTGGTCAGAGATTGGTTCAAGGATCCGATTGTCAACATAGTTTCTTTTAATAATCAAGGGGGTGTTGTTTTCTCGATCAATAACCAAGCTAAAACGACTTATTTGTATCATTGGCAGGAGCCGATCA
>JAJRVN010000013.1 GCA_024277325.1 Patescibacteria group bacterium
AGTGCAGATAAGAGGAGAAAGAAAGATTGTGATAGCGGTAATACCATTTAGGTCGCCAAGTTAAGGCTTTCCTAACCGGAGATGGGAATTTCTTAAGCCATTTGTGATTCAGAATCGGTTTAGCATAAAAAGCTGTTTCTGGAGCTTGAGAGGCTAATAATTTTCCGGGACCGGATTGGTGCGGAGTAGGTTGGAAGGTTTGAATTTGTTGTTTGAGATAGCCTTTTTTAATGCTCCAATCAAGCAAACTCATTAAGGCAGCTTTATATCGCCTTACTGTTGAGTTGGGAGTGTTTTTGATCTGTTTTAATCTAGTTAGATAATTTGCAATTAGGGTTTGGTTTAGGATGTGGCTCAGGTTTTTAGCTTGAGGACGAGTAATCTTAACCCAGTCAAGATATTTGTTTATATCTGAGCGGTAGTTTTTAACTGTGGATTTAGAACTGCCGGTAGCCTTTAAACTATCAAGGAAATTAACGATAATATGATTTGGTGAGATATGGTTTGATATCCTTTGATAGCTTTTTGAGAATGGATTAGTCTTTAGATTGTATTTTTGTTTTAAGAATTTGCCGAAGATTTTAAGGCTGGCCAAACGCCTTCTTTTAGTGTTGGCGCTTAAGGTCTGGTGGTTTAGAAACGTCATATATTGTGGGATGAGCTTACCCAGTCGGGCAAGCTGCTTAGTTGTTGGTTGTGGGGTGGTTAGATTGAGCTTGGGTAAAGCGAAGTTAAGAAAATGCCTGACATCAGTTCGGTAATTTTTAACCGAAGACTTGGAATACTTGGCGGCTTTTAGATAAAGACCAAACGCCTGGTTGAGGACAGTGATTAAGTTGTTTGTCATTTTTCTTTTTATTAATGTATTATTATTAAGAAATTAACCGAACAAGTCGGTTAATTTACCTAACACTTGATTAGCCCAAGCAATTGGCTTAGACTAAAGTTACTCTCTGCCACTTGGGCTTAAGTGTTGCCTGACACTTAAGCCTTTTTTTTGGCTTTTTAATAAACAGCAATCAGCCAGGTTAGTAAACCGGTTACTAGAAAACTTAAGCTAATCAACTCCCAAGTTGTGCCTAGTTTGTTGATCTGATAATAATCGCGCATTTTTTCAAGTTTTTAAATTTATATTTACTTATCTCTGTTAGTTATACTTTGTTATACCTTGTTATAAGCTGATAATTTAGTATTAAACAAAACCGACGATCAGTCAAATGCTGTTTGACCCCCTTTGATATCTTGTTTACAGACTATAAAGAAACAACATATTTAATCTTTCATAAAGTATTTCACAATATGCGTTAAAAATATGCTGTAAATAACTATATATAAAGATATAGAAACATATCAACTGCAAGAAGTTTCAAATTTATAGAAAAATAACTCAATACAATGAGCGGTAATTGATTTTGTCATAAAATAAACTACGAACGTAATATGTTTTGAAACATAAATATTTGCAAGTTGTTTATTATCTATGGTTGTTAAAATGATTACGAACGTATAGAATAAAAAATGTATGATGACGATACAAGATAAGGTCAAGTTGATCCTTCTATCCAGGTATAAGCATGATAAGACTGCCTTAAGTTTGTCGTATACGGCCTTAAAAATAGCCTTTAGCCAATACGCTCCTACCTCATTAAGGTCGGCTTTAAGCCGTCTGATTCAACAGGGCGATATAGAAAAAATAGAAACACTGGAGGCTATCTATTTTAGGTTGACCCGCCATGGTTACGAATCGATTGTGGAGAATTACGGCCTGTTTAAGTTGTTAGCTGGCAATGATGAGAGTAATCGGAAACAGGTTTGGTTATTGATTTTTTCTTTTCCGGAAACTCAGAGGCCAAAGCGGGATTTTTTAAGGAGAGTCTTAGTCCAGGAAGGGTGGTTGAGAATAAGCACCTCTGTTTATGCTTATTTTTATACGCCCAGCCGGTTTATCACCCAGATGATTAAAGAGATGAAATGGCGGTCTAATGTTTTTTTGGTTAAGGTAGAACCAGATAGTTTGGATAAACTGGTCGGCTTTGTTAAAAACCAAGTTGATTTGGACAGCATTTATGCTAAATATTTAGCTTTTATCAGTCATGCTGACGGAGTGCTAGGGGTGATTAATATGAAAAATAGACTAATAGGGTCGTCTAATTTAATATATGAAACTATTCACAATTTCTTTGTAGCAATTGATAATGATGTTGGTTTTAGCCTGATTGTTTTTGATAAAACTGCGGTGGTTGCCAAATCATGGGAGCGTTTTAGTCGTGTTGTTGATTGGTTGGAAAAAAACCATCAACAAATATAGAATTTTATACAAAAACCACAATTGCTTGCAGCTTTTCTATATCGACAGATAGGTTTTTGTGTATTATTTGATTAGTTTTGATATAGATATAATCATTTTGATATATTAAAAATGAAGGGGGTAATTGTGTAATTGGTGGTTTCAAATCTGGTTGAAATTTAAAGGCTGGGTATCTTTTTAATTTAGCAATGGCCTTTTTGTTGCTTTTTATTATCTTATATGGTTGATTATCGATGATTAGAGTTAGTTTTGCCAGTGGTTGAGGCTTCAGAGAGGTTGAGTTAAGAGTTATGAGAGTTATTCTGAGACGCTGGGCTGTCCAGAACCAAAAGACAAACAGAACTAAGGCAACTAAAGCGATAATAATAAAGATCAAGACCTTGGTTGAAACAGAATAGAGCCAGCCGGTTTTTTGAACTAAAATCGGTGGTTGCGATCGGGTAATCGCAGTTGATAGCGGTTGGTAGGCAACTTCAAAAGACCCTGAAGGATAAGGGGTAAACAAAGGGTGAACCGCCGAGATAACTACTTTATAGTTATGATTGTCGGTTAAGTCGGGTATTGAAAAGGCGAAAGTGCCGTCAGGGTATGACTGAAGGCTTGAGTTATACAAGGTCTGGCCGTTTATTAGATCAACAACGCTTAGGTTGATGGTTTGGTTGGGTTGACTAACCCCGATTATGGTTAAGGGAGAATATGTTGTAGTAAACTTTTGAACCGTTTCCGAGTCTGGGGTAATTTGACTTAAGTTTTCGCCGATTTTAGTGATGATAAAGTAAGGCTTAACCGTGACACTGAGATGGTTTTGATGTTGGCTGACGGCTTGAGTAGGCTTAGGTATTAAAAACAATAAAAGAGAGGTGATAACAAGAGTTAACTGTTTATTGGCCATAACTTAAGTATAGCCAATTTAGGCTAAAAGCAAGTCAGCTGGGCTGGCTTTCAAAACCAGAGGGAAAGATGGAACCGATTATTATTCACCTGTTTTTTGCCCAAGATAAGTCCTAGAAAATGCTTGCGGCCAAACCAAGAGAAAAACAGAGCTGATAAGACTATTTAGCGCTTATTGTCGCTTGGGACGCTTGGAAATTGAAATGAGCCAGGTTAAAATAAAGTTATGGCCCGGTTGAAATATTTTAAACAAGAAGCTATTTTGTCTGGTTTTTCGAAGCGGGCAATCAGGTTTTTGTTTGCCGCAGGGTTAAGTTTGATGGTTTTAAATCTGTCGGTCAAGCCAGTAGATGCGGCAAGTAATAGTTTGGCTGTGTTTCCTCCGATTCTTAAGATACGGCTAAAACCAGCTGGGGTTGTTAGGCAGCCTATTAGGGTTTTTAACTACTCGGACAGTGATATTTATGTAACTTATGAGATAAAGGTTTTTGAAAACGGCAGTTTAACCGGCCAGCCGATTTGGAATGAAGAAATTAAGCCTCCTAACTGGGTAAAACTTATCGGCCCGATTGATAACGATCGGAAGACTTATGAAATCAGCCGGCAGGGCTTCACTGATTTTACGCTGATCATTCAACCCAGTGCCAAGACAATAAACAAAGATTGGTATTTCTCGATTTTGCTTAAACCTCAAACAGTCAAAACAAGCCAAAACAGCCATACTAGCATTCTGCCTCAAATAGGCATGAATGTCTTATTGTCTGTAAACAATAACTTACAGGTAGGCAATAGGCCTGTTGTCATTGAGAAGTTCTGGACTCCGAGGCTAATCAGCGGATTAGAGAAAAATATTAAAGTTGATCTGCGCTTGTTTAATCCCAATCAAGTTTGGGTAGAAGCCTTGCCTGTTATAAAAATAGAAAAAATTATCGGCCTTGGTTCGAATGAGGTTTTTAATTTAGTTCCTATAAGTCTGTTATCAAAGAATAACAAAGTTGTTTTTTTAACAGAGAAAGATATAGAATTAGCAGATATTAATGATAGAGCGCTAGCTCACCAACCGGTAAAAAGTAGCCCAATAGTAAGGATCAAACATTTATTCTTTAGCAAAGAAGATATTAAGACCGCTAAAATGGTAAGATTATATACCGATAGTTTTAGATTTGGCGTTTTTAGTTTTAATGCGTCTGTCACGACCGCCGGCCAAGTTAACCAAACCCAAAGGTTGATTATCTTTTTACCATGGCAGCTTATCTTTGTCGGCTTGATAGCGACCGGTTTGTTAATTTACCGCAAGTTTATCAGGAAAAAACCAGCTTAATTATTTTTAAAGATTATGCCAGGAACTGCTAGTTTTAAAGAGCTAAGCACCATAGAAGCCATTCGACGGCATATTTTTTCGATAACAGATTGGTTGGTTGGTGTTTTTGGCAAAATTAAGTCTAACTGGTTGGATTTTGTCTTAATTAGCCTTTTTTGGTAAGTTTAAGTTATGGTTGGTGGTTGCAACTGTCAGCCAGGCCGGCTGACAAAAGTTCGTCGGCAAGCAAGTTAATTCTGATTGATATTGGCGGAGCGGTTAAGCAACCGGGGATTTACCACTTAAAACAAGGCCAAAGAGTCATCGATGCCATCACAGCAGCCGGCGGCTTAGATGATAAGGCTGATTTATACTGGTTGGATGCGGTTTTAAACAAGGCCAAATACCTTGTCGATGGTGAGAAGATATACATACCTTTCGAAACAAACACTTCAAGGTGGGCTAGGAGCAAGGTTAGCTTAAATTACGCTAGTTTAGGTCAGTTAGATTCACTGCCCAGTATAGGCAAAAAGACGGCTGAAAAAATTATCAATAATCGGCCGTATGCCAAGCTAGAAGAGGTTGTTTACAAGGGGGTCATTAACCAAGCAACATGGATAAAGATCAA
>JAJRVN010000014.1 GCA_024277325.1 Patescibacteria group bacterium
AAGCTCTTTAATGACAAACTGATGGATTATCTGCTATTCTTTAATACAAGAAGACCGCATCAGTCTTTGGGTCAAAGATCACCCCTAGGCTATGCTTTAGATAACGGTTATTTGTCCCAAATGTCATGGACGAGTACAAGTGGTTGACAAAAACAGGCGAGGCTTTAAAATATAGTTAATGCAATTAAATTATCGACCTACCACTACCTTATCGACTGCGACCGTTTAAAGCGGGGTAGGGTAGTGGTTGTTGAATGTCCCTCCCCATGCTCGGGAGGTTTTTTATTGTTTAAATTAAAAAATTAGAAAAAAGATTGTATGAAAGATATAGATAAATTGCGCCATTCTTGCGCCCACCTGCTGGCCGCGGCGGTGGTTTCTTTATGGCCTGAAGCCAAGCCAGCCATCGGCCCGGTGATTGATAACGGTTTTTATTACGATTTTGACCTGCCTCAACCAATCTCAAACAAGGATTTGGCTAAAATCGAAAAACAGATGCGAAAAATAGCTCCAACCTGGGCCGGTTTTGAAAAACAGAAAATCAGCTACTCCCAAGCCCAGGAATTTTTTAAAGACAACCCTTATAAATTAGAGCTTATTAACGAGCTCAAAAAAGACAAACAACCAATCACTGTTTACAAATCCAGCGACTTTGTTGACCTTTGCCGGGGCGGGCATATCGACAACCCCAATAAACAACTGAAGTATTTCAAGCTTTTGTCGGTCGCCGGCGCTTACTGGAGGGGGGATGAAAATAATAAGATGTTAACTCGAATTTACGGTACCTGCTTTTTTAACCAAGATGATCTTGACGATTACCTACGCCAGCTTGACGAAGCCCAAAAGCGCGACCACAAAAAACTAGGGCCCCAACTTGATCTTTTTTTGTTCTCGCCCTTGGTCGGCGCCGGCCTACCGCTGTGGACGCCCAAGGGTACCTTGGTCCGCAACCTGCTTGATGAATATGTCTGGCAGTTGCGCCAGGCCAAAGGCTATCAAAAAGTCACTATCCCCCACTTGACTAAAAAAGACCTTTATGAGAAAAGCGGCCATTGGCAAAAATTCGCCGACGAGCTTTTCAAGATCAAAACCAGGGAAAAACATCTGTTTGTTTTAAAGCCGATGAACTGCCCCCACCATACCCAAATTTACGCCCACCATAAGCGAAGCTATAAAGATCTGCCCCAAAGGTATGCCGAAACCACCATGGTCTACCGGGACGAACAAAGCGGCGAGCTGGCCGGCTTAACCAGAGTGCGTTGTATCACTCAAGACGATTCTCACGTTTTCTGTCGGTTTAATCAAGTCAAACAAGAGTTTTTAAACATCTGGCAAATTGTTGATATTTTTTACAAAAGCTTTGGCTTTAAATTGAGTTTGCGGCTATCTTTCCACGACCCCGACCATTTTGAAAACTATCTGGGTACGCCTGAACTCTGGCAAAAAGCCGAAGCAGACATTGAAAAAATAGCCCAATCTCAAGACAATAGCTTTACCGTAGCCAAGGGTGAAGCTGCTTTTTACGGGCCAAAAGTCGATTTTATCGCCATAGACTCTTTAAACCGCCAATGGCAGGTGGCCACGATCCAGCTTGACATCAACATGCCGGAAAGGTTTGATCTGTTCTGTATCAACGAAAAGGGTGAAAAGGAAAGGATCGTTATGATCCATGCCGCCATCATGGGCTCGATTGAGCGATTTATCGGTGTTTTAATCGAACATCTGGCCGGAGCTTTACCAACGTGGCTTTCTCCTGAACAAATTTGGGTAACCCCCATCGGCCGAGAGCATCTTGACTATGCCGTTAAGGTCAATAACCACTTAGTAGAAAAAGGTTTTCGATCACTGCTTAACCAAGAGGGTTCTTTGGGCCGGCGCTTGAGAAATTTTCAAAAAGAAAAGGTTCCCTATGCTATAATAATAGGCAATCAAGAAATGACAAATAACACTGTATCAATCCGCAATCGCCAGGGCAACCAAACCAACCAAGTCAAGCTCGATGACTTTATTAATCGATTAGATCAAGAGATCGCCTCAAAAAAACTGGAGTTAAGCTGGTAAAACGTATGCAAAAAAAACGCCAGAGGGTTTTTTATCGGGTCAATTATCGAATTCAGGCGCCTCAAGTCAGAGTTATTGCCGAAGACGGCAGCCAAGTTGGGGTTATGCCAGTCAACCAAGCGTTAGCTTTAGCCAGGCAAAAACAAACTGATTTGGTTGAGGTAGCTCCCAAAGCCAAACCGCCGGTTTGCAAATTGATTGATTTTTCCAAATTTAAATATCTTGAGGCTAAAAAACAAAAAAAGAGCAAAACCAAGTCCAAAGACGTCAAAGAAGTCAGATTGACTCCCTTTACTGGGGATAATGACCTTGTCAGGTTATCGACAAGGGCCGCTGATTTTTTAGATCAAGGACACAAAGTTAAAGTTGTGGTAAAATTTACTGGTCGAACTATAAATTACAAGGATTTTGGCAATAAGATTTTAGATAAATTTCTTGAAATACTAGACAACAAAGCTATAATAGAACAACCGGCCAAGCTGGTCGGCAAAAGATTAATAACGACATTAACAGCAAACAAAAATGAGAAAAGCAAAAAAGACCAAGCTGAAGCTGCGTAAGTCATTTGTCCGGCGGTTTAAGATAACTAAAAACGGCAAGGTACTTCATCCGACCGCCTTTGGCAATCATTTAAAAAGAAAAAAAAGCAAGAGTCAAAAGCGCCGGTATAAAAGGCTGTCGCAATTAACCGGAGCTTGGGCTAAGAAGGTTATCAAATATTTAGGAGCAAGAACTAAATGACTCGCGTTAAAACCGGTTTTACCCGTCGACGACGGCACAAAAAAATCTTAAAAGCGGCCAAGGGTTATCGAAACAGCCGAAGCCGGACTTATAAATCAGCCCACGAGGCGGTTTTACATGCCGGCCAGTACGCTTTCGCCGGTCGGAAACTAAGGAAAAGACAATTTAGGCGCTTGTGGATTACCCGGCTTAACATCGCCCTTCGCCAGTTGGGTACTAAGTACTCCGAGTTTATCAATAAACTAACCAAAAAGAATATTAATCTCAATCGCAAGGTTTTATCAGAAATGGCTGTCAATCAACCCGAGGCCTTTAAAAAACTGGTCAAGTCAGTCAACGACAAAGCTTAAAACAACCAGATAACTGACCAACTTCACCTCACCGATGTTGTATAAGTTCCTTAATCTAAACCTTTGCTACACCGCTATCTAGTGATGTAGTGGGGAAGTAAAGCTATTAGAGTTATTCCCCACATAACAACAGACTCTTATGGTAAAACGGTTATGGCGTCGGGGTGGGAGTTAAGGTTGGGGTTAAAATCGGTGTCAAGGTTGGCGTATTGGTTGGCGCTTGAGTCGGGGTTAAAATCGGTGTCGGAGTCTCTGTCGGGGCCGGAGTGGGAGTTGGCTCGTCCCAATCACGGTTAATAGCCAAATTGAGGTAATTTTCCGCCTTGGAACCGTTAGCCAGTTCAACTTCGATCTTAATCTGGCGCCGGCCGTTTTCCAGATAAAGCGGAGTTTCGTATCTGTTTTTATCTTCATCCCACTGCTTTCGCTTATCACCATCAACCAGAAGTTTAACGGTCTTAACCCCTTGCGAGGTAATCACCCTAAACTTTAAATCAATATCATTACTGTCCAACCTTTGCTTGTCTTGGTAATTATCAAAATTAATCAAAACCCTGTCATCGCAGTACTCGGTTGGAGCTTTATATCTCTCGTCAATTTGACCGCTGATCCACTCATCAATACCTGCCTGCCATCGGTTTTGGCCATCTTGGCTTAGAGGATCATTTTCTCTTAAAACAATAAACTCCTTCTCCTTGTATTCGCCGGCTTTGACTCGAGCTTCACCGGCCAACTTGTCCGACTGGTCCTTACACACCTTAAGTTTGGTATGGATCGGATCTTTACCTAAAGGCTCGGTGCCTTTGACAAAATAATCTTTGCGGCTGGGAAAGCCATCATGCGCCGGATATCCGGAAATAACATCAACATCCATCTCAACCACATCGTCCGGCTTAATAAATTCAGCTTTGGGTTTCCCTTCCAAAAGCTTCAAGATTATCTGCCGCCAAATCGGCGCCGCCCCGGTGATGCCTGAGGCCAAACGTTTCATCGGTGAATTATCGTTGTTACCAACCCAAACACCAACCAAGACATCGCTCGTCCAGCCGATCGTCCAGTTATCGCGCTTGTCATTGGTCGTCCCGGTCTTAACCGCCACTTCATGGTTTGGAATGTAAATTGAACTTCGAGGACTGAAGGTCAGCTGACGGGCCTTGTTGTCAGACAAAACCGAGTTTATCAAAAAAGCCACAGCCTGAGACAAAACTCGGGTTTTTGGTTGAGCTTCAGGCTTGAACTGTTCCAAAACTCGGCCATTAACATCCGCCACCTTTAAGATCGGTTGGGGAGTTATCTTGTAACCGCCATTAGCAAAGGTGCTGTAAGCCGAGGCTAAATCTATTAACCTGACTTCGCCGCCGCCTAAAGTAACCGCCAAACCAAACCTTTTGAGATTCTTTTCGGTCGGTGCCAAGGTGGTCAAACCCAAATCGTTGGCTGTGGTTAACATGTCCTTAACGCCAACCGTGGCCAAGAGTTTAACCGCCGGAATATTCAGCGAACTGCCCAAGGCGGTTCTAAGCGATACCGGTCCATGGAACTTGCCGTCATAGTTAACCGGTTTGTAATCCTCGCCGCCTTCGGAAACAAAAACGGTAGGAGCATCAACGATCATCTTGGACGGATACATCCCTTGTTTAAAAGCGGTGGCATAAGTAACCGGCTTGATGGCTGAACCTGGCTGCCTTAAGGCTAAAGCCACGTTATACTGACCGTCATAATCTTTGGCAAAATAATCATAGGAACCAACCATGGCCAAAACCTCGCCGGTTTGAGGATTGACGACCACGGCCGATCCGTTGGTAATGTGGTATTTTTCCACCTTCTTTATCTCACTATAAACCACTTCTTGAACATATTTCTGAAGCTGGTAATCCAGGCTGGTGGTCACCCTAAAGCCGCCGTTTAAGACCTTGTCTTCACCGTATTTTTGGCTTAATAAGGATCTAATCCACATGACAAAATGAGGAGCTTTAATCACATTGGTATTCATCTGAAACTCAATCGACTGGTTCATGGCCTCTTCAGCCTGGGCTTGGCTGATATAACCATCGGCCACCATTCGCCTTAAAACATGTCTTTGCCGCTTTCTTAATAGGTCTAAGTTTTGGGAATACCGGGTTGGTGCTTGGGGTAGGCCGGCCAAAACCGCACTCTCAGCCAAATTAAGATCCTTAACCTCTTTGCCAAAATATTGATAGGCCGCCGCCTTAACCCCCCAAGCTTGGCCGCCATAAGGCGCCTCGTTTAAATACATCTGCAAAATCTCATCTTTGCTGTATTTTTTCTCTATCTGAATCGTCAAGATTAACTCTTTGACCTTTCTAGGTAGGGTTCTCTCTGATGATAAAAGAACGTTTTTAACCAATTGTTGAGTTAATGTTGAACCACCCTGAACCCGACCAAAAAAAACAGTACTGATAAAAGCCCTGATAATGCCGTTTAAATCAAAACCGGGGTGGCTGTAAAAGTTTTTATCCTCAACCGCGATCGTGGCTTGACGCAAATACATTGGAACCTTGTCCAGGTTCACCGGTTCCCGGTTAGCATCGGCATACAAACTGTATAACAATTCTCCATTCCTATCAAAAATTTGTGTTGAAAAACCTTCCCGACGCTTAATCTTGTTGGGGTTGGGCAGATCTTTGGCATAATAAGCAAACAAGGCTGATAAGCCAACAAAGCCAAGCAGAACCATAATCAGGCCGAAAGTGAAGGCGATTAAAAGCAATTTGGACCAGCTTACACCTTTAAATTTTGGCAGGATTAAAAATCGTCGCCGATTAGAATAAGTTCGGCGGCGTTTTACATAAGCCCGCTTAAGCCGTTTTTTGGCCAGTTCCTGGCTCCAATCAAAAGAAACCCGCATAGTTTATTTTACCTTATCCCCCAATCCTAATTGTTAGCACATTTTACAATTCAAAGACAACAGTCTAAATCTCAAACTACTTGATGCTTAGACCTAGTGATCAGTATCAAACGTTGAACTGCCATCCTTTGAATTGACAACCCAAACTAGACCTTCAACTTCAACATAAAATCGGGTATGTCTCGCTTTCGATCCGCCGCTTGCTGATACTCTCGAATAAAATTAGCTATGTGATTATTAGTCGGGTCAAATTTATTATCAGAATCAGCGTAACAATTTTTTAAAATTTTTCTCCACAATAAAAGGAATAAGCTCCAATCGCGTGCCTATGGCTTCATCATAGTAATAGGGTTGAGAAAGCCAGTAAATTAATAAAGAACTGTAGCTTTATCACAGAGCTTGCTTCTAACTATATACTCCATTTGAGCTTCACCGTTATCCCAATTATAGCTTGCTACATAAGTAAAAAGCCGTTTATGGTTAGCTAACAGCTTATCGATCTGAGGGTACACTTGTGGCTTCAGTGGAATCTTTTGGAGAAACTCAAGATAGGTAACCACAAAATCCTGGACACTCAAAGCCAACGTTAGAGAATTAACCGGATAATGGTCATCAAAGATATCGGGGTACTCTGGTTTAGGTCGGCCATATTCTATAAAAATACTTTCTTTATGGTTAGTAAACCTACTATAAAGATCAACCATTACTTTAAAAATCATCTCTCGATCATTTCGATCAACAAACTCACCTTACATGATCTCAAATTTAGGTTCGGCCAGTTGGCTTTGATAGCGAATCTGAATTATAGTAGCACGATGCGACCATACCAAAAAGTTTTTACCATCAACAAAATTAATAAATCGCACCCCCCCATATAGGATTCACACACGACCATTCCAGAAAACGCTTCAGATTATCTGAAAACTGGGTTGACGCCAATACTTCAAGACCACTAATAATCCCAGGTTCTAAATCTTTATTTGTGCGAACGTTTGTTTTATTTTGTTTTATAATGTGATTCGGTCTGAATGAATATACTTTGAATCCGATCTAAACAAGTCGAAATCATCATATGGCACCTTTAATTTAATTATACAACAACACACCGACATATAGAGATCTATTGGGTTTTTAATCTACTTAGGCGACTGCTTAACGTTCAAATACCTCTAAGAGCATAGAGTATGGTGCCAAATGGTGGTTCTAAGTTCTTAAAAGTCTTTGATAAGAAACTCAAAGATAACGGTATGGTTCATTTCTTTACTATCCCAAACACCCACAACAGAATACCTACATCGAGCGCCTTAATCAAGAACTAATAAACTACTTATTACTTTACAATACCAAGCTGTCCCACAAGAACCTTAATAACCAACCACATATAAAGAAAGTATTAGAATATATTAAAGGCCAGCTTGAGAAATATCCGCAAAAGTCCAATATGTATACAACGCGATCAGTCTTTTCAAATACACATTTTATGTTATAATGCCTAATCCATTATTTATTTGACTATAGGATAACAATTATGCCAAGCCCCGAAATCTCGTTTGCTCTAAAAACGAATGAAAACACAGTGAAATCCAGTCATAGATCCGATCTTTTGGCTCCGAATGCCCCTACGACGTGGGGTGATATAGAAATGTCAACCATCGTTCAACAACCGCCGACTCCAGATCTACCTAAGAAACCAAGTCTTGATAACGAACCTGTTGATTGGGGGGGAGTGGGTTTTGGTTGTTTGGGTTTTTTGGCTTCGTCTTTAATAATCACTGGACTGGTAAAACAATTTCTCAAAGAAGCAAAACATGGCCAACAAGGTCGTTGAAAAACACTCAGATAAATATAGCTGTTCCATAATTTTGAAAAATTGAATTCATATTCTATATTATCTTTTGCCTTTAAAGTCAAAAGATAATATAATTGGCTTATGGTGATAACCGATGAACAGATAATAGACCAGGTTTTAAATCGAGGCGTAGCCGAGATCTTACCCTCCAAACAAGAGCTAAAGAAGGTTTTAATGTCTGGTAAAAAGATAAGGCTTTATTTGGGAGTTGACCCAACCGGGTTTGAGCTTCATTTGGGCCACAGCCTGGCTTTACGCAAACTCCAGCAATTTGCCAACCTGGGCCATGAGGTTATTCTTTTGCTTGGTACTTTTACCGGTATGATCGGCGATCCAACCGGCAAAGACCAAGCCCGGCAACCGCTGACCTTCAGGCAAATCAAGAAAAATATGGCTACTTACAAAGACCAAGCCGGCCGAATCCTTGATTTTGACAAGGTCCAGATTAAGTACAACCACACTTGGCTGGCCGGCTTAAGCTTTGAAGATGTTATTAAGTTGGCCGGTAACTTCACCGTCCAGCAAATGATAGAAAGGGATATGTTCCAAAAGCGGCTTCAAGAAAACAAGCCTATCCATCTTCATGAATTCTTTTACCCACTGATGCAAGGTTATGACTCGGTAGCCATGGATGTTGATTTGGAGATCGGCGGAACCGACCAAACCTTCAACATGCTAGCCGGCAGGACCTTGATGAAAAAAATCAAAAACAAAGATAAGTATGTTCTAACCACACCCTTGCTCATCGGTCTGGATGGCCAAAAAATGAGCAAAACTTACAATAACTACATAGCCTTAACCGACAAGCCCAAGGATGTTTACGGCAAGACTATGAGGCTTAAAGACAATCTAATCATTGATTGGTTTACACTTTTAACTGATCTTGATACCAACGAGATAGTCAGGATGGCCGATGACATCAAGGCTGGCCACTTAAACCCAATGTCGGCCAAAAAGCGGCTGGCTTTAAAGATCACCAGCTGGCTTTACGATGATGAAACCGCCTTATCGGCCCAAGAACACTTTGAAAGAGTCTTCCAAAGCAAGCAGCTACCCCAGACTCTGCAGGTAATCAACTTGAAAGCCGGCAAGTATACCTTAATCAACTTGTTAAAAAGCCTGCCAACTAAGCTTTCAGGTCGGCAGTTAAAGAGCCTGATCAGCCAAGGCGGAGTAGTTATCAATAATAAGAAGCACCAAGACCCAAGCGAGATAGTTCACCTTAGCAAGGTAGATATCACGGTTAAGGTCGGCAAGTTTATTTATTTTCAAATTAAGGCAATCAAATGAAGTTAAAAAAGAAAACCTTTATGAGGATTATGACTGTTGCCATCGTTATTTTAATGACCTTGTCTTTAGTCGCGGTCTCAATTATGCCTTTCTTAAATGCTATCGGACAAAGATAAAAAAAGCCAAGTTACCCTGGAAACCAAGATCGACGACCTTTATTTAATCGGAGGCAAACTGGCTCCAAGGTTTAGAAAGTTAAATGTTTCCAACTTAAAAGATTTATTTTTTTTGTTGCCAAACCGCTACCAAGACCGACGACCGGTAACCAAGTTAACAACCGAAGCTTCAATAACTTTAAGTGGTCAGGTTCAAACCGCCTCTTCGTTTAAGACCCAAACCGGCTTAACCATCCAGAATTTTAAAATTATCTGTCTAAACACTTTGGTCAATGTTGTTTTTTATAACCAACCCTATCTGCTTAAAAGCCTTAAAGCCGGTGACCAACTTATGGTTTGGGGCAGGTTGGACAAAAGCAACCGCGGCTGGCAGCTGGCAGCTAGTGGTTATGAAATCGTCAAACCTGGACAGTCTTTGATTCATGCCGGGAAAATCGTAGCCATATATCCAGAAACCAAAGGCTTAGGCAATAAGCAAATCAGACGGATCATTAACTTTTATTTAAATAAATTCAGTCACTTAATCCCCAAAGAATACTTACCGGCCACTATCTTAAGCCAAGAAGGCTATCCGGGCTTGCCTCGGGCGGTTTTTAACCTGCACCGACCCTTAAGCTTAAGCCAAGGACAATTGGCCAAACAGCGATTTTTGTTCGAACAACTATTTCTCTACCAGCTCGCCAGCGCCTTAAAATACAAGCAATGGCAAACAAAAACCAGCCGATTCCAAGCTGTGCTCAGTCATGGTCAAGAATTAATCCCAATCATAACCGCTACCAGCCAATTAAAGCCGTCCGACTCTCAAAAAAGAGCCATAAATCAAATTACCAAGGATATGGAGTCAAAAAAACCAATGAATCGGCTGGTTCTGGGTGATGTTGGCTCTGGCAAAACTTTAGTGGCCGCCGCCGGAGCCTATTTGGCCTACCTGAACCAGCAAAAAACCATCTTGATGACGCCAACCGACATTTTGGCCCAGCAAACCTACCACAAATTCATATCCTACCTGCCAAAAAAGGCCAAGATCAGTCTGCATACCCAGTCGCACAAGTTAAAAAGCGACAACTGGCAGATCTTAATCGGCACCCACGCTCTTTTATGGAAACAATTCAATAACGACATCGGTCTTGTCATTATCGATGAGCAGCATCGATTCGGTGTCAGACAAAGAGCCAAACTGACTTCATATAATCCAGCTCCCCACATCTTAACCATGTCGGCCACCCCCATTCCCAGAACCTTATTACTAACCTTATTCGGTCATCTTGATATCTCCTATCTGGAACCATTGCCGGACAAGGTCAAAGCCACCGTCACCAAGGTGGTGAAACCTCATCAAATCCAGGCCGCTTACAAATGGATCGTCAAACAAACCCAAACTACCAAACAGCAAGCCTTTATCGTCGCTCCTCTAATTGAAGATTCCGATCATGAAACCTTAAAAGACATCAAAGCCATAACCAGCCTGTACCGCCAGCTTAAGTCCAGTTTCCCTGATTTTACGGGCTTCGGCTTGCTCCACGGCCGGATGAAATCAACTGACAAAGACAAAATCATCAAAAACTTTGCCGCCGGCAAGATAAGGATCTTGATTACCACCTCGGTTATCGAGGTTGGCATCGACATACCGCAAGTCAGTATTATTTTAATAGAGGGAGCCGAACGCTTCGGCTTAGCCCAACTCCACCAATTAAGGGGTAGAGTGGGCCGGCTTGGCCAAAAATCATACTGCTTCTTAGTGCCATCAAAACTAACCGCGCCGATCTTTAAGCGATTAAAACTGGTAGCTCAAACCCATTCGGGCCACCAGTTGGCCGAGCTGGATTTAAAGCTCAGGGGCCCGGGTCAAATCTTCGGCCTGGCCCAACATGGGTTCCCTCATCAATTGATGCCTCTTCTGGCCCAGCCCGGCTTGGTCGCCAAAGCCAAAAATTATGCTAAAATAACGGCTGACCAATTTAATCGCTACACTGACTTGCAAGATTACTACTATAAGGGTAAAATGAAAGACATTGATCTAAATTAAAATTTACCAAATTTATTAAGATAAAAAAACTATGCCACCCGTACCAAAACGCAGACACTCGGCTGAGCGAAAAGGCAAGCGGCGCAAATCGTTAAAGTTAAAACTGCCAACCAGCAAGCGCTGTCCTAATTGCCAAAGCCTCAAACAAACTCATCAGATTTGCCCAACTTGCGGTCAATACAGCTAAATGAAGATTTCTTCGGATCCTCGCCATCGCTGGCGAATAAGGCAGTTTAAACTTTTATATCAATCACTTTTCCAAACCGGTGATTTAAGCCAAAAACAGGTTCAAGAAATCCTTAAGCTCCAAACCAAGATCGATCGGTTGATTCGCAAATACGCCCCCGAATGGCCTATTGATAAAATCAACAAAGTTGACTTATCTATACTCAGATTGGCGGTTTACGAGCTTTTAACCAAACACGCCCCTTACAAAGTGGTCATCAATGAAGCTGTCGAAATAGCCAAGACTTACGGCAGCGACCGATCAGGCGCTTTCGTCAATGGTGTTTTAGGTAAGATGATAAAACAAGAAGAATTAATTAAGCAGATTTATGCCATTTGAAGTTAAAAAAGCCGAATCGGTTCTGGGCTTAGCTTTTAAAGACAAGGCCTTGTTAAAAAAAGCCTTCAGGCACCGATCATATCTAAACGAGGCCGGCAAAGCCTTAAAATCAAACGAACGGCTTGAGTTTCTTGGCGATGCCATCTTGGAGTTTATAGTTTCAGAATATATTTACCAAACCTACCAAGAACAGCCCGAGGGTAACTTAACCTCGATGCGGGCCAAGTTGGTCTGCACTCAAAACCTGGCCCGAATCAGCCAAAATTTAGGCCTTGGTCAACTCTTGCTTTTAAGCCGGGGCGAAGATTTAAACCAGGGCCGGCAAAATCCTAACATTCTAGCTGATCTGCTGGAGGCGGTTATCGGTGCCATTTACCTTGATCAAGGGCTTAATAAGACCAAGCAATTCGTTTACCAACACATACTAAAAGATGCTAATAAATTCTCGGATTTTGAGAATATAAAAAGCTCCAAAAATCAACTTCAAGAATTAATCCAAAAGAAATACCAGGTGACGCCGGAATACAAAGTTTTAGCTGAAAAGCCAAACCAGGATGCCAGCGACCATTTCCTAATCGGAGTTTATCTTCAAGACAGGCTCTTGGCTAAGGGGCAAGCCAAGACTAAAAAACAAGCCCAAGAAAAAGCGGCTCAAGCGGCTTTAAGCCAGTTAAAAACAACCAAGCTAATTAGCCATCTGAAATAGATAGGGTAGGGAGTTACTTATTCCTAAAATTAATCGCTGTTTCGAAGGTGGCTTTTTCCGGATCGGTTGAGTTTATGGTGTCTTCCATGTCAAACTTCAAGTTAATCCAGTTACCCCACCTGTTGGCCTCAAAAGAACTGCAGTCAAGGTTAAAGGAGGTGACTTGGGTTTTGGTATTGTGCAACCTAGTCTCAATCGCGGTGCTAAAATCATCGCCATAATAAGCGCTCAGAGAGGCTATGTGGCCTATGGTGGGGCCTACTTGGTCAACGACAAAGATAAATCGACTGCGGCCGCCATCCGGGTTGATTATGGTAAAGTACTGGCTGGACGAGTCACAATCTATAGCACGGGTAGCCATTCTCGACATACGGCTAATCACTTCGATGACATTGTCCCCTTGGCGGATCACCATCTGGCGGCGGTTGGCCCTTTCGGAAACATTAAACAAACTACCCAAGCTCATCGATACTAAAAAGCCCAAAACCACCAATATGCCAAGAACAATTACCAGTTCAACCAAAGTAAATGCCGGCAATCGATAAGCTTTTTTTAATTGAGATTCCATTGTGATAATAACGTAACTATCTTGGCCTGATGACAAAACGGCTGGCTAGAACTGGCGCACAAACCGTCACGCCACTTCGTCTTTACCTCAACCTGAACTTGTCCCGGCGTGGTGGTTTTTTGGGCGGTTAAGATTATGACACGAATAAACTTGGTTCCGGTAATAAAATAAGCCGTATCAGCGCAGGTTGCTTCGTTATCAACTTTATAAGTTAAGTTTAAAGCCGGCAGACAATAAATAACTTGACTGCCATCGGTAATATCCCCACCATTCCAACCGGTGGTAACTCCAAAAACATTGTTAACAAAATCATCCCACTGGCTGTAATTGTCTCTTTTGGCCCTCATCCAGTCTATCGCCTGCTGGCTGTAGCGGTTGGCTAAGGTTTGAGATCTGGCAAACTTGGTCTGAATAATAGCTACCATCGACGCGTTCAGCATGGCTATCAAAACAAATGACAAAATAGTGACCACAACCAAAACCTCGATCAAGCTTGATCCTGTTCTATCTTTTAACCACATCAACATCTCCTTGCTTGTTAATGACTACATCATAAGAGCAAGTCTTAGCTCCGTCAACCGAAAGGCGAAAGCCAACCTGGATGTCATCGGTAATTTTAATACCCTTGCTCAAGGGTAAAATATCAAAACTGCGATCTGCATCAAAGACAACCGATTTATTCACATCAAGCTGATCGATTTTATAAGTCTGATTAACCAAGCTTAAGCGATCGGCTTCAGTATTTTTCGAACAGATCATGCCTAAGTTATAATCCGAAGTATTGGCATTAACTATAACTCTCAAGGCTTCAAAAATACCTGAACAGTTAGCGCCAAAGTCTTTGACCACAGCTCCGCTTTGGGTTTTTTTTATCAGCAACTCAATTCGCTTCGCCCAGTTTTCAGCACTTAAGCGAACCACCTTCCGTTTATAATAATCGCCGTAAGCCACTAAGCTTATCCCGGTAATTAAAAAACTAATCGCCAAGACCACCAGCATCTCAATTAAAGAAAATCCGGCCATAGAACTTTGTCGCTGTTGAGTCATCATATTAAAAATTTGTTAGGCAATAGTTGCAATCAACACTGCTACCGCATGCCGGGGCCGGTTGAGGCGGGTAATGACTATCCCCGCTTTGAGGAATGTTGGCATCAAGCTCCATAGCCGCGCACAAAACATAAGTTTGATTGTCGTTGCTAGTGTAGTAGTACTGGCGATCGGTTGTGTCAGGATCCACCGGCACTTCTTTCAGGTAAGTCCGGCTGCCATCGGCGTTGGTTAAGCTGCTACCAAAAGTAAGGCTGCTTGGGTAGGCTTCTTCGTCAGAATAATATAAAGTCAAGGCTGATTGAACCGTCTTTAAATCAACCAAGCGTTTTTTGTCTCGGCTACCAACCGAGGCATAGTTTAATTTAGTCACTATGACCGCCAAGAGGGTAGCCATAATCCCCAAAACCACTAACATCTCTATGAACGTAAAACCTGGTGCAACAAACCTATCCTTAGCTTGTAGTTGCTTCATTGAAGATTGTAGATACAAAAGTAATCGCCGGAAGCGCTAGGCGTTGGCTCATTACCGGAGCTCCAAGTGGCATTGCCTTTGGCTTGCTCTAATTTCTCGCAACACCAATAGCCGGTCGGGTAAACAAAGCCCGGGCTTTGGCCACTATTACTATCATCGTTTCCATTGCAATAATCAGTCCCATCCGTTGTTTGCGGCATCTGGCCCTCACTGAAGAAATTAAGCAGGTCGGAATCGGTTCTTAACAACTGGCCGGTGGCGTCTCCTGGATATGTATTACCTTTACTGAGATAATACTGCTCCAGGGCGTTTTGTATAGTCTTTAAGTTGCTCCGGCGGTTGGCATCACGGCCACGGCTTAAAGACCGAGTGTAATTACCCAAACCGACTGCGGCCAAGATGGCAATTATCGTCATCACTACCAACAACTCAACCAGGGTAAAACCGGCCATAGGGTTTTTCATTTGAAAGACAGCTTTAAATTGATTGATTTTGGCAAAAACAAGGCTTGATCTTGATTTTTGGATCTGCAAATCTTTAGACTCCATGTATCCATTGTATCAATATTTGCCACCATTGAAAAGGCCAGCTTAGCCAAAATGACAAAATCAAAAAAGGTCCAAGCGGCAACAAGCTTTTTAGATTGGTTTTGCCATTAACCAAGACCAAGCCAATTCCGACCAGGGCTCCGGTTACAAATGTCAGCCACAAACTAAAAAGACTGCCCAAAAAACCCAACAGCCAACCAAAGATAAAAACCAAGACCGCATCGCCCAAACCCATACCCCTGCCCTTGGTTACCAAATAAAGCAAAACCAAAAATGACATCGAGGCTATGCTGGCTAGCAAACCCTGGACAAAACCTATTTGGGAACCAAGCAGATTAAAACCTATGGCCAAAGCCAGCCAAGCCAAAGCCGGTTTGATTGGAATAAGCAGGTAATTTAAATCATAAGCTAGGATTATCAGGCTTAAAAGGACCATCGCCAAAACAATAGCGAGGCTTAACCAAAAATATAAATCAAAAAACAAACCATGAAAACCGACTAGGCGCCACCAGGCTTGGCCGGCCAGCCAGCCGATTAAGCCCCCCAAAGCCTCAACTAAAGGATAATCAAGTGGTAAAGGACGATGACAACAAGCACTTTTGCCGCGTTGGATCAAAAACGAAACAATCGGTAAATTATGCCGCCAACTAAGCGGCCGGCCACAGAAATCACAGACCGATCGGTTGGACAACTGCCGGCGCTTTTTACCTAATTTAGGATGGTGGCGATACTGCCACATATTAGCAAAACTGCCAAAACTTAGGCCAACCAAAACACTGATAAATGAAATGATTATCAACTAAAATTAACTTACTTTAATAAATAAACGGGTTTGATCTTTGGTCATCAATGGTCGGCGGCCGGTTATCATCTGCGGGAGAAACAAAGCTTCTATAATTTTTAATTATTTCCTGATACTTATCTTCTATTTCTTGAGGGACAAAAAAGACTTGGCTGTCAACACTGGGCATGGTTTTGGGCAAATTTCCGGCCAAAAAATCAACCGAAACATTGGCAACTACTTGGGATTTCACCTTATCTGACAAATTATTGTCTTCATAAAGCTGAACCGCCGGTTGGTTGTTTTTAGGCACCGCCTTAAAATAGAGAGTGATTCTTTCAACTTTTGTGAGTGGCTTAATTTTATTTAAAGACATCAAAAAAGCCCTAATATTGACCATCGGCCCGCTAACCTGCAACTTCAATGTTAGTGGGTTGAGGCTTAATTTCTGAGCCCCTTTAGTCTTCTTTTTGACCGAAGCCGATTTGATGTCGGCAACCATCTCGGCGCTATCGCTACCGACTTGGCCCGGCGTAAAGATCAAACTACCCAATGTCACCTGGTACTCTTGGCTAAGGCTTGATAAAATACCAACCAACAAGGGAGCGTTGTGGTAAGTTGGTAAGACTTCCAAGCCATCTTGGATCTTGGACTTCAACTGAACAGCATCAAGATTAGATAATTGATTGTACTTTTTTTTATAAAAATTTAACTGACTTGTTAAAACCTTGGCTTCCGATTTTAGCTTAAAGTAACTTCTCCAGCTGGGAATGATGACCGCGACTATCAAGACAACTATCATGCTGCCGGCCACCAACCAAACTGTCATCAACTTTTTGTTTTTATAAACTAGGTTTAGATATTCGTTCATCATAATCTTATTTCCACTTTAACTTAAGCAAAAAGTTATAAACGTCCTCAGCCAACTTAACCGTTTCATCCAATCCGCCGATAACAAACGAAACTATGTCCTTGCGCTTTTTTAGGTCGACTTCAAGCTGCAAAATATCTACCAAAGACTTGGTTGTGTAACCGCCACTGGTTGACTTGTCTTCTATGTTTAGGTTTTGGACATCTCGGTTCGGTTGGTCGGCTAAAGCGATTGCTTTATCAAACAGGGTGATAAGGTCGGGACGATTTTTAACCGCCTCAACCACCGCCTGGGTTTGCAGGTAGTAGTAATACTCTTGGGCCTCCAGTTTAGTTAAGGAAATCACTTTTTTTCGGTAATTCTGAACCTGAGATTTTAACAAAGTGACGCTTTTATTGGCCTTGACCCGGAAAAAAAAGGACAATATCGAAACAAAAAAGATTAAAAATAAAAGCAGGGCGGGGACTATAAGCAGGGCCCTCTCTTTTTGCTTTCGCTGGTTGGCTTCCCGCTTGATAACCGTTATAAAATTTAAGCCAGTTGACATAAATCCATACAAAATTAATCAAATCCACGCATGGCCAGGCCAATAGCTTGAGCATATAAATGGGGCGCTTTGGCTATTTCCTCAGGTAAACCGGCAAGCTTATCAAAAATCGGCAAGCTTACTTCCAAACCAGTCTTATCGCTTAAATAACTAATTAAACCCGGCATAGCGGCCCCTCCGCCGGTAACCATGATCTCCGATACTTTTTCCGGGATAATCTTATCTTCATAAAAGGCCACCGCTCGCTTGATAGCGTCAACGACTTGTTCTACCGGACTACTTAAGATATCAGCCACCTTGCCTTGAAATTGTTTTTTATCCAAGCCATACTCGGTTTTGATCTGTTCAGCTTGGGCTAGATCCACATTCAAGGTTTGAGATAGTAACCGAGTTAAGGCCATTGAGGAGATATCCATTTGATGGTTAGTGTACAATAAGCCGTTTTTACCGATGCCCAAGCCAAACCGCGAAGCGGCTAGGTCCAAAATCACCACCGGCTTCGATTTGTTAGCGGTTAAGCTTCTAGCTAAAGCCGTCATCGAGGTTTCCAAAACCTCAACCACCAAGCCCATGTTGGTGGTAAAATTCAAAAACTGATTGACAACATCTCTTGGCGCCGCCGCCACTAAGATCAATTCTTTGTTTTTTTTGTCTTCTATGATCCGGCCCAGTCTGACAAAAGAATAATAGATTTTATCTATGGGTAGGGGAATAAACTGCTCCAACTCGAATTTCAAGACACTGTTTAACTCCATGTCTGACAAAGGCGGCCTCTTTAAAAGCTTAAGGTAAATGCCTTGTTCGTTGCTTAAACTAGTATTTACTTGATTAGTGGTTAATTTCAACTTGGACCAAACTTCATTGATCGCCGACTTCATCTCCTTAATATCCACTTTGCGCTGGCTTAGCCAATTAAACTTGTGGTTAAGTAAGTGACTAGTAACATACTTGAAACTATTCCCCTTAACTGGTTCAAGAGAAACCAGTTTTAATTGAGAGTAGCCAAAATCAATACCGATAGACATAATTTCCTTTCTTAACCTTTATGGTTTTTGAATATTAGAGCCGCTGAACAGGGCATAATCAAAAATAGCCGGTAAAATTGGGTATGATTTGAAAGCCTCGATCCGTTGGACCGAAGGATTTTCTGCACTGGTCGAGGTAGCTTGGGAGGTGACTTTATAACCTTGAGTCGGATAATAAGTTGGTGCTGGAATCAAGCCGACCGGCGGTTTAAAAGCTAAGCTATGGCCGTTGTTGCCGTTAAATAAGAAGCGAACCCTCAAAAACAGTGGAATATCACCGGTAGCCAAGTCGAAGCTTAAAGTATATTTGTAAGCAAACCGTTTCGGCCCAAATGTGGTTTGCATCGGATCATCCCCACTAATATCAGTAATGTTGGTATCAAAACCAATTCCTTGACTGCTGTTGCTGGTTGGGCCAAAGGCGAACCGCTTGATCTGATAACTGCCATCAGCCGCATGGTAATACAGCGTAACCTCGACCGATGGCTGTGAGACCGCCGGACTGAAGCCACTAACACTGCCGGTATCCGGTACACCCTCTCCCCAGATGACATCCAGTTGAGAACCATCATAATAATTGGCTTCGTCAAAATAATAGGTATCTGGCTGGGTGTCGTCGTATTGGGCTAAAAAAAACTGCCGGGTGTCGTCTTGGGTAATCTTGTCTGGATAAGCAAAAGCGGTTGTTGAATCCCACTGAACTTTCTCGGCAGTAATCTTAACGTCGGAGTTACCAATGGTCCAATCGGCGGTGCCGCCGGTGCTTAGAATCGTGGTATCAACAAAGGCCTTTTCCAAACCAGCTTCAGCTGCTGAGAAAGTTCTTAGCTCTTCCTCAGTTTCAGAGGAAATTTTAACATCGGTTAAGCTTTTTGAAACCAGGGCCAAAACAATAGTCGAAATAACCACTACAAAAATCAAACCTATTATAATGGCTTGACCAGTCAGGTTAGTCTTTTTCAAATTCACCATCACACTTATAGCATAACTATTAGACTAAAAGTTGTCAATTGATTTATGCCTATGTTACAATAGCGGCATGTTAGTAATTAAGTTAAGAAGGGCTGGACGGAAGCATCGTCCTTTTTATCATATCGTCGTTGATGAAAGGCGGTCTAAAGCCGTTGGCAAGTTTATCGACAAGCTCGGTTTTTATGACCCATTGGCCAAAGATGTCAAAAAAGCTTTCCGCTTAGACACTTCCAAGCTTAAAAACTGGCTCAAGAATGGAGCCGTCTTAAGTGATGGCACCAACAAATTATTTAAATATTTTAAAATCAAAACCATATGACAGACACCACAGAACTAACTCAATTTTTAAATTTCATCTTAACCGGCTTGGCCGGCGAAGGCAACTTTAGTATCGACCAAGAAATCGGGGAAGGTGATCATCTAATTACCTACCACATTCAGCTTGACAGCTCTAAGGCCGGCTACGTCATCGGCAAGCAGGGCCGAACTATAAATGCCATCAGGCGCTTATTGCAAGTGAAAGCGGCTCAATCAAATCAAAAGGTTTATTTGCAAATTATTTCAGATAACCAGCCCCAGCCTAAACAAGATCAAGAACAGCCGGCTTCTCAGCCGAACCAACAGTCAGATCAGCTGGTTGAGGCTCAACCTATCCAAGAAGAGGACAAAAAACCTTCTAAAACCGACAAGCAAGTCGATGAACTGGCTGAACTGTTAGAAGTTTAAGCCTTACCCCTAAAATCAATAAGCCCCTTTGCCGGTAACCACTACCCACGGGGTCTTGACTAAGATGTGCAAATCCAACCAAAGGTTTTGGTTGGCGACATAATAAAGATCATATTGTAAATTCTGGTTTAATGGCAAGTCTTTACGACCTAAAACTTGCCATAGACCGGTCAGCCCCGGCTTCACTTTCAGTCTTATCTTTTGCCATGGCTTGTATTTTTTTACTTCAATTGACATTTCCGGCCGTGGGCCAACCAGACTCATCGAGCCGGCTAAAATATTAAACAATTGGGGTAATTCATCCAAGCTGGTTCTTCTTAAAAACCGGCCCCAAACATAGATGCGATCATCCTTTTGGTTGGTCGGCGCCTTAGCTGATCTTGGTTTACCCCTCATGGTTTTAAACTTGTAAATAACCAGCGGCTCACCCCGATATCCAATCCGAGTAAGCTTGATAATCGGCCAAGTTTTGGTCTTTAAAAAGATAAAAAAGAAGATAAAAATAAATACAGGACTGAAAATAAAGAGTAAAAATAAGCTTAGGACAATGTCTAATATGCGTTTGGTTGATTTGTAAAGATAACCGGGGTTTTGAAAACTTAACTTTGGTAGATTAGCATAGCTTAAATGCAGCTGTGGATCAGTGAAAATTTTGGGGAAAAGATCCAGAGCCAAACTTACCTGTCTGAGATTGCCCCCAGCCTGTTGTGACAACCAGTCAAAAAGTTTATTCTTGGACAATCCCGGATCGACTATAACCACTTCATCCCATTCATAAGTTTTAATTTGATCCAAATTGTTAACCTGGTTAACTTGTATATCAATAATTAATTCTTTGTTTAAGGCCCTGATAAATCGTCGGCTGATTCGGTTTTTACCAACCACTAACATGTGATAGTTAAAACGCGGCTTAAACCACTGGTTTAACCATAACCGTACAATAGGTAAAACTACCAAACTTAAAAGCCACCAAACCACTACCACCACTCGGGAAAAATCATACTTAACCAAGTAACTGCTGCTCATAATCAAAAGACCAAAAATAAAAACAGACTCCCACAATCGCCACATCAACCCATCCTGGCGGCGGCTGAAAATCAACTGCCAATTATATATCCCTTTCAAGAAACCAACAACACCGAAAAGGCTCATTCCCCCCACCCACAGCCAAACATAAACCCACCATGGCTGAATCGGGTCATACATCCAGGTTAAAAGGTTTTGGCGCAGTAAATAAGCCATCAATAAGGTGATGGCCAAAACCGCTCCATCCAAGATAAATAATATTTTGGCTAAGTCTTTTTCTTTAATTGACATCATCCATTTATATTGATTTTAAATCACCGGCTATCTTTTCGGTTAATTTAGTCAAACTGTATTTTCGGCTGACCCATTTTTTAGCCGCTCTAGATAGCTTATGTCTTAACTTTCTATCTCTCAACACCTCGACCAAGCTATCAACCAATCGATCCTGCTTGTTTACTACCTTAATCGCCCCAGCCCAACCGACAAGTCCTTTAACACTGCTTCGACTAGCTATCACCGGCACTCCGGCGGCGGCGGCTTGGAGTATCTTGTTTCGACTTCCCGCTATCGTTTCACCCCAAGCAAGATAAACATCTGATTGTTGCAAGACACTCCTTAAATCCTCAACAAAACCGACCACTCTGACTCCGTTTAACCCATCTTTTTTGATCAATCGTTCAACCGGCTTGGGGCCAACTATTAAAAGACGGCTCTCGGGGAGCTTTTTTTTAACCGCCGGCCAAATATTATCAACAATCTCCAAAGCCGGCACGTAATTTATCGCTTTATTCATTAATCCTGAAAACACTACTTTTAATAACGATCCCGGATCGTTATTCCTGGAGTTCAGAGATGACGATCCGGGATCGTTAGAAATCTCAGCCACGTTCGGCCAAATCCATATCATTTTAATTCCAGCTTGCTTTCTTAAGTACCTCTTATCTCTTTGACTACAGGCTACCCATTTTAAATCCGGATATCGTCGACCAATCAACTTCTCCAACCTCTTGTAAGTTAAGTATTCATGCCAACCAATAATTTTCTCTTTCCCCAAGACAATCTCTTGGTAACCTTTATAAAATAAGCTCATGGCATCGGTAGTATCCAAAAGGGTGGGGTAATTGTCAATCAACTCTTGGCTAAAAGCCAGGGTTCTTAGTCGTTTAATATAAACTAGATCAGGTGAAATTTCTTTAGTAAATTTTAATAACCTAGCCTTTATCCGATCATCTTTAACAAACAAATACTCCCACGGGTAAAACGGCCATAGATAAAAATTGCTTAAAATCTTAAACATCCCCTTTGCCATCGGATACTCAACCACAGCCAAATCATCAACCAAACTTTTAACTTGCCCTAAATACCTTCTCTCCTTATCATGCACCAACAGACTAAACAAAAAGATCTTGTAATTTAAAGCCTTAAAGGCCTTGATTAAATTCAAACTTCTTATTCGGTGCAGATCAGACGGCAAGCTCGGCGTAACCATCAATATTCTCATCCTGCCCCTATCTTACCACTTTCCCCCATCCTAAAGTCTGTCAGTAACTACCTTTTACTTAATACCAAAAACCAATGAGAACCAACCATCGGCGGGTGAAATTCCTTTTCAATAGTAAAAAACTCTCTTATAATCTTTTTTATTTTATTTTTACTAAAACCCTTGCGGCCAACCTCCCAATAATGTTCCTTGTTTTTAACTCCATCAAAAATCAAACTTTTAAAAAACAAGGGTATCTGCCAATGAAAACTAACAACTAAATCTTTTAACCTTGGGATGCGAGTATTTACAATCCCGCTAATCCCAAAAGCAGAGTAGGGCAGGGAGATAATTATCCACTTGCGGCTAACTCGGTTTAGCTGACTTAAAGCTTTGGCAAAATCATCAAACGGAATATGCTCCAATACCTCACAACACAAAACTGTGTCAAAAGCATTATCTTCAAAAGGTAAATCCCTCACATCAGCCAAAACATCGGGTTTAAGATCGGCCGCAAAATCACAGGTTGTCACCTGTAAACCCGTCTTTTCCAGATAGTCACTGACGGTCTTGTTACCAACCCCCACTTCCAACACTTTCCTGGCCTTGGTCTCAAACACCGACTCTATCTGGAACCAATAATCAATAAACCGCCGCCAGGAATCATAACCTCTAAAGTAATGATTTTTGGATACTTGAGGAACTAGATTATTATTTGACATACTCACCATATTGTATAACGATGACTATTACAGATCAAAAAACTACTTTTTCCATGCTACAATAAAGAGGTAATTGCCTCAAAGCTCAAAGCTTATTAACTTATACTATATTCACTTATCTTAAAATATGTTACAAAAATACTTTCAAAAATCAGCTGAAGCCAAATTAACTTTTATACAAGAAAACAAAAATAAATTAGAAAAAGCTATTACTATAATCGTGTCTTCAATAAGAGGTGGGGGGAAAATATTAATTTGTGGCAACGGGGGTAGTGCTGCGGACGCCCAACATTTCGCCGGGGAAATTATTGGGCGATTTAAATTGAAAAGACAAGCTTTGCCCGCTATTGCTTTAACAACAAACTCTTCGGTGTTAACTGCTGTTGCAAATGATTATGATTTTGCGAACATTTTTTCTAGGCAAATAGAGGGTTTGGGGCAAAAGCATGATATATTAGTAGTTATCTCCACTAGTGGCAATTCACAAAATATTATTCAGGCAATAAAACAAGCTAAAAAAATGGGTATTTACTCTATTGGACTCTTGGGCAAAGCCGGTGGTGAGGCTAAAAAAATAGTGAATCTAGCCCTAATAGTGAACTCTTTTGACACCCCCAGAATACAAGAATGCCATTTGACTATTTACCATGTTATCTGCGAAGAAATGGAAAAAAGAATCATCAATGATAATTAAAAGTGATAAAAAACTCAAGACAATTGTGAGCCTTTTAAAAAAGCAAAACTTAAGAATCATTACAACTAATGGTTGTTTTGATCTGATCCACAAAGGCCATGTTGATTTCCTTAAAAAAAGTAAAGCATTAGGCGATATACTCATAGTTGGCATCAACTCTGATAGTTCAATCAGGCTTATGAAGGGGAGGAAAAGACCTGTTAATTCACTTAATTCACGAGCTTATATATTAGATAATTTAAAACCGGTAGATTTTGTCGTACCATTTAGTGAACCAGACCCAAGACACATATTAAAAATCATTCAACCAGATATCCACACTAAAGGTAGTGATTATAATGAAAAAACCCTTGTCGAAAAAGATGTAGTGCAATATTATGGGGGTAATATCAGGATAATTCCCATTCTGAAAAATTATTCTACTACAAAAATTATCAAAAAAATTATCAATATATATGAGTCGTAAGACTTCCTCACCTATTTGCATCATTGGCGAGACCATGCTTGATAAATACACCTATGGTCAGGTTAAAAGAATTAATCCAGAAGCTCCCGTTCCTATCTTGCAAGTCACTAAGGAAACTTTTACTTTAGGAGGGGCTGGCAACACTGCAAACAATGTGAAAAGCTTGAATCAAAGAGCCATTCTCATAAGCCTATCCGGGCAGGATGAATATCATCAGCAAATTATTAATCTATGCGAAAAAAACAATATTCAATATTACTTTTTCAGCGACGGCAGACCCACAATTATAAAACATCGATTTGTTGCTTTAAGTTACAACCAACAGCTTTTAAGAATCGATCATGAAGTTATCAAGCCAATTCGGGTTACCCTTGCCAACAAGATAATTCAGACATTACTAAAATTACAACCAAATATTTTGATAATTTCAGATTATGCTAAAGGGCTTGCGACTCAATATTTATTAACTAGACTCAAAGAAAAATATACAGGTAAAATTCTAGTTGACCCAAAACCAGAGAATATCAAATTGTATAAGAATACTTACTTAATTAAACCAAACCTTGATGAAAGCCAAAAAATATTAGGTATAAAAATTAAAAACCAAGACAGTCAAGTTGAAAGGGCTGGTATCACTTTGGTTAGAAAGTACAAAACCAATGTCGTTATAACAAGAGGAGCTAAAGGTTCTACTTTGGTAACTAGGGATCTAAATATTTTTCATTTTCGTTCTCAGACCAAAGAAGTATATGATGTATCCGGCGCTGGAGACACTTATATAGCTACACTGGCTTACGCCTTAAATAAGGGCCATACTTTAATTAAGGCTGCTCGGTTAGCAGACAGGGCTAGTTCCATTGTCGTATCTAGGTTTGGGGTTAGCACTATCAATCTAAATGAGTTAAAAACAACTCAAGACTTTGTTTAGCTAAATTACTTGCTATTTAATATCTTATTAATCTGCCTCACTATGAAGTCCAAATTTATGTTATCTACAACTTTCTGCCCTTTTTGCTGCAATAGTTCATAAATAACCTTTTTTTCTCCTTTAACATAGTAAATATATTTATTTAAATTCTGATCTGTAACTGTTTTTTCTATAATATGGTTCCCGTCCCTGGCCACTGTTTTGTATCTATGTTTTGAGTACGGACGCCAAACTTTATGATTGACATAAAAGAAAATTTCAAAAGCATTGGTTGGCGTCTGTAAAAAATTAAAGCCTCCACCATCAATACCAACTACTAATCGCGAGTGCATTGCTAAATACATAAGAGTCCATAAATCATATATTCTTTTTAGAAAAACAAAATTATCTCCTTTGATAACTTGTTCTAACCAATTTAAATAATTTATATCTGGATCATCTATTATTAAAATTTTGCCTTTATACGAAATATTTTCGATTAAATATTGCCACTGCTGTTTACTAAAATTTCTAAATCTCTTGTTACCAGTGAAAATAATGATGAATTCATCCAACGATTTAATTAAATCACATATTCTCAAGTTACGATTTTTAGTTATGTATTGTTTCAGTTCAAAAGGGAAACTGTCTACTTCTAAATCTTTAAAGATCATTATATATTTCTCTAATAATTGTTTATCACCCCCCAAAACATAAAAATCATCTATAACATAATCAGAATACTTAAGATTCAATAAAAAAGATTTAAAATGTATTTGATAATGGTTTTTGTATTTTTCCGATAACTCAAAATCCTTTTTAAGATCTATAAAAACAAAATTTTCCTTTTTCTTTATTGGAAGGAATTTAGATAAAATACATAACCAGAAATCATGCAACCATGAAATTAATGAAAAACGAAAATCCTTTATAGACAACTCTCTCATTTCAATTACATCTACAAATGGTTCCAAAACCCACTTGTTATATTGCGAACACAAAACTTTAAAGTTTATTTTCTTTTTTTTCAAAGCCAAGAAAAGGGGGAGTGTGATAATTGCGTCACCTATCCTATCCATTCTATTAAATAATATTTTTGATTGGGAAAAATCGACTTGAAGTTTTCTTCTGCGAAAAAACAAAAAATAAGAAAGGTTGGCTAAAAAAACCGAAAGTTTCAAAAAATAAAACATGAACCAATAAGTATGGGCTGATTTCTTCATTTGCTAAAGTACCAATCAGATTCGCTTATTTGACGACATCTATAACTCATAGTCTTCATTAAATCAATCAATTTAGCGGCGTTCGGGTTCTTAGGCCAAATTTCTATAGTTATATCTACATCTTGTAATAATCTAAATGTCTTAATACCACCCTTAACAACGTTGTATTCATGACCTTCAACATCTATCTTAACCAGTCTAATCCTACTTACCGGGATTCTATATTCTTTGACAATATCATCCAATTTTTTAGTTTTGATCTTTAGAAGTTGAGCAAATCTAGAGTTTTGATCACCCAACCACTTAATTCTAGAACCGCCTTCAAACCCTTCAAAATATTCAAAATCAAACTCAACCTTTTTGTCAGAAAGGGCGTATGGCAATAAAGTCACATTATTCAAATTATTCATCTTAATGTTATTCTGTAAACGCTTGAAGATTGGTTTAGCCGGTTCAAAAGCAAATACAGTATAATCCCTTAAGGCATTTAATATTGTGAATCTGCCAATATTAGCACCAACGTCTAAAAAAATCTTTCTTTTTTGGTTTTCGTACTTTTTATAATTCATTTCAAAAATTCTTTGAACGTATATTTCATAATCACGTTGCATCGCATACCACTCATCGATAGAGCTTGCCTTGAATCTCCCGTGCGGTGTAGAAAAAATAAATTCTTTCTTTAAGGAAGTTTTTATTCTAAAACTTCTTTTTTGGAAAAAATTAAACTGTACTATTCTTTCTAATCTGTTAAAAAATTCCAAAAAACAAAATCTGAGCAGAAATTCAATATTATAATTAGTATAATAACCTAGTTGATTTATCAATCTTAAAGTTTTTTTTATATGCATGTATTACCTGTCAAAAATTTTATAACTACCCAACTTATATTTGATAAACATCCATATTCTCTTAATCTGGTTTTCTGCCAATAAACTCGAAATAAACATCTTTATGGCTAATCTTTCTGATCTTTTTGGTTTGTTTAACTTTTTAACCACCTGTTGAAACATTTGTTTTTCCAGATTAAGAACGAATGCGAATAATTCATTGGTTTGATTATCATTAATATTGCGAAAAACCAAATTATGTTTGCAAAACACTTTAGTTAAAGGCTTGATTTTTATTTGACTAATATTAGAAATAACCCTAGCAAAACCTTGCCACTCCAACGGCCAGAAATCACTACCATCATTTTCCCCGAAACTACCATTATGAAACATATAATACTTATTTTTAATAATAACTGATATACTTCTAGGATAAAAAGAGGCGACCAAACCTTGATCGACTTCTTTTTCAAGCAATTTTGGTATTACATAAATTAAGGAATAGTTAGCCTTTCTAATTATTTTTTTTGTTTGATAAGGAAATTTAATTATCAGAGGAACAGAAGTCAACACTGGATGAGTCCAAACTCCATGAGCGAAAAAGATATTTTCCTCGCCTAAAAGCTCCCCATGGTCAGAAGTTATAATGATCTGGCTTGGCTCATACAGTTTATTCTTTTGCAAAAAGGTCAAGAATTTACCAACACTTTTATCTAGCAAATAAATGCCCATATCATATTTAGCTACATATTCTCTTACATTTCTTTCATAATCATCGCCGTACATTAAGGCTTGATAGCGAGGCATGATTTTATATTTAGCTAAAGTTGCTTGTGTCACTCCCCTAAGGGTGGTCGGAACCAATCTGTCAATAAGCCGCTTGTCTTTTTTGTAGATCGCATCCCCTTTAAAAATTGACTCTATCTTTGGCACATAGGGGCCGTGCGCTTCCATCAAATGGACCACAACAAAAAATTTTTTACTTTTATGTTTTTCTACAAATGCCTCAACCGCCGCTAAAACCACCTCCGCTTTTTGGTAAAGCCAGACCGGCCGATTCAGCTCTTTTTCAGTCAGGTTATCCCAAAAATAATCAAAGAATTGATTAAGATTGGTTTTATAACTTGAAGTGACGATGTTGGCCGTAAACATGGCGGTTGTGTAACCTTGTTTTCTCAACTCTTTTAAGGTCTCAAAATCATGTCTATCAAACTCTCCTCCTGTAAAAGAGTTGGATAGCTCGATTGGGTATTTACCGGCTAAAATTGAGGGTACCGAGGCCAATGTGTATGGTGCCGGGGCAAAAGCCCAGTTGTAAACATCGGCTTTCTTCGCTAGCTTATCAATATTGGGAGTAGTTTTCCTCTTATAACCATACAACCCAACATGGTCTTTCCTAACCGCATCCAGAATAAACAAAAAAGTGTGCTTCGAGTTCATACTGACCTTTTTAGATTTTCATTAAAAATTTCAAATTTCAAATTAAAAATTCCTCTACCAGTATCCCAACTTCCTCAACCTGGCCATTACCTTTTCTTTTGTCGCTTCTCGACCAGCTCGCTCCGGCGCATCAGGGTCATCAACCGGACTGGTAAACGGCGCCTCTCCTAAAGATTTATAACCCTTGTCATACAAAGACACATAGGGGACATCAAAATCTTTTATATACCTCCATATATCATCAAGTGTGAAATGAAGTATCGGATGAACTCTGGTATGAGTCGACCGGGGTGAAAAATAAGTTTCATGAGATCTGGCTTCATGCTCATCCCAACGGATGCCAGAAATAAAAGCTTCTATCTTATATTTATCTAATACATAATTTATAGCATTAATCTTAGCTATCCTCATAATTTCCATTTGTTCCCTTTTATCTTTAGTTTGACGATAGGCCTCTAAATCTTCTGGCAGATGCTTAACCCATAATAAATCCAAATCCCATTGTTTTGCCAACTTCCTAATAAACTCATAAACCTCATTAAACTCCAGAGTTGAGTCATTAAACATAACTCTAAACGGCACCTTATTATTAAAAACTTGTCGAACCAGATCCAAGACCACGGTTGAATCCTTACCACCTGTCCAGGCAATAATTATCTTGTCATGGGGCCACTTACCGGCAGCTTCAGTTATGATCTCTTTAGCCTTGACAACTTTTTGACTAAAATCCATATTCTTTATTTTACTTCATTCCAAGCAAAAGTCTATTAAATAAAAAATCCTTTATAATCAAGACAAGTATGTTTAAAAACAAATCCTTTAAAATAATTTTTATTCTTTGTCTTATCATCGGCCTTTTCTTATTTCAATCTTTATTTAAAATCACATTTTATGCCGGTTTTTGGGCGGACCAGGGTAGGGATTTGATCGTTGTCAGAAATATGGTTATAAACCATGTCTTTCCCTTGAAAGGCCCCATCGCTTCCACTCTGACCTTGCACACACCCCCTGGTTTTTATTATCTTTATGCTTTGCCTTTTTTGATTTTGGGTCATTTTAATCCGCAAACCGCCTTAGTTTGGTGGGCTGTTTATCACTGCTTATCCTTCGTTTTTATCTTCTTAATCTTTAAAAAACTCAAGTTTAAAACTCAAACTTCTTTGGTTATTGTTCTTTTTTTAAGCCTTTTGCCTGAGTGGATTAA
>JAJRVN010000001.1 GCA_024277325.1 Patescibacteria group bacterium
GACACCGCCTTCGGCGGCCAGCTGCAAAGGCTGATTATGAACAAAGTTAATCATAATCCAAGGATGAGATTGAATGACTCGGTAGTAATAGCGGAAACCGCCGACGCCGACACCAAATAACGGAAATTGCTTTATGACCTTGGTCGTATCAGTAAAAGCCACCACTCGGTACTCCCAACTCACCGAGGCCGGTCCGGCCACTTGGGCCATAGATGATGATTCTTCCAATAACACCTTAGAGTGGCCAACAACGCGATTGAAGATATTTCGATTAAATATAATCATAAAAGACAAACTTAACAAAATTAAGAAAAAAACATCTTTTTTGCTAAAAAACCAATACCTAACCAATGACCGCTTAACCGCCAGCCAGCCGAAAACAACAACCAATGACCCCAACCAGGCCAAGTAGCTGCCCCTGGAAAATGTCATGACCAACAGGGCCAAGCTTGAAGCATAAATTAAAAGATACAAAACCCGAACCGACCGACCCCGTTTGTAAGCCAGCCATAATAGGGTAGGGGAGATTAAAATCAGCCAACCAGCCATCTGGTTGTGCCAATAAAAGGGACCAATTATCTTTGTCACCTGGCCAAGCCGGTAAGCTAAAACCAAATTAGCCCAAGAGGAGGTTAAAAAAATGATAAAGTAAGTAAAGAAAAACCCCCAAACTAAAGCCATTATTTGTCTTATCTTGGCTTGACTTGACCAATATCTCACGCCAAAATAAACGCCGGCCAGGGCAGTGTAGATAAGCCACCACCACAGACTCGCCCACGGATCAACCGCCGTCAGTATACCACCAATCGCCAACCAGATAATAAGGCCTAGCCACAGCCAAGTGTCAAACTGTTTATAAAGACCTCGCCAAACTATCTGCCAAAGCAAAACTCCAATAAAGCCAACTCCTATTAAGATCGATAAATTAAGACCTTTAGCCGATGACCAAAACCAGGGGGACAAAGTTAAAGCGACGAAAAAAAAGGCAAGACTAAAACGATAAAAACTAAACTCACTGATGACTTGAGGTTTTAACAATGTTACAAACCTAACTCTTCTTTAAAACATTTACGGCAAGCAAATGTAGTAGTTACCACTATTTATCTTATCCGTTACAAAAGACCAATCACTAGCATGTTCGGCCGACTGTCTCTTGAATGATTCCGAGGATGGCTTGAAGCAGACATAGATGCTTTCTACGTCACTATTGGTTGTCGCCGTGTTGGGATCAACATAGATGTAAAGATAGTTTTCGGCGGCATCATCATTTAATAGCCTAGTCTTAAAACCTGATTTGATTTCTTTAGTATTCACTAAAGCGGTCAATATATCCTTATGACTGACATTAATATCGGACAAGTCGGAAATCGGCAAAGAAAATGGATATTTTTCCTGTGAAGCATAATATCTGTCTATAGCATTAAGAATCTGAGCCGCATCTGATCGCCTCTTGGTATCTCGACCCTTGTTAATCTGTTCCAAAGGATTAATCGAAGACAGCACCGCTACCGCCAAAACACCGATAACTGCGATGACAACCAGAAGCTCAATCATAGTAAAACCTTTTAAGTTATATCTTTTATTAAGCATGCTGCTCCTCCTTACTAATTTTGAAGCTCATAATATCAATTTAAACCATTAAAACTGACTTGTCAAGTTATATATCGGCATAATAATCGAGATAACCAAGAAGCCGACACCAACGCCCAAAACAATCATTATCAAAGGTTCTATAGCGGTGGTTAGGTTTTTGACCTTTTGTTCAGCCTCAACCTCAAAAAAATGAGCCAACCTGGCCAAAACCGTATCCAACTCGCCAGTTTCCTCACCTATACCGACCATTTGGGAAACTATCATGGGAAACACCTCATCAATCTCCATGGCAGCTGACATGGGGATGCCTTTTTCCACTTGGTCGGTAACAGCCTTAATACTACTTTGATACACCCGATTATTAGATGTTTCCGTGGCAATTGCCAGTGAAACTAACATCGGCACTCCAGCCTCCAAAAGCATCGATAGGGTATAGGCGAAATTAGTCAAGATAACTTCTTTTTGCAGCTTCCCCCAAACCGGCAGGTTAATAACTAATTTGTCCAACCAATAACCGCCAAAAGGCGTCTTCTTAAACCAGGCCAAGAAATTGATAAAACCAATAATTGACAAAAGCATCAACCACCAATAATCAGTCATTATATGAGAAATGCCGATTAAGATCTGAGTGCTCATCGGCAACTGACTATTAAAACTCTCATAAAGAACGCTCAGCTTGGGTATAACCACCATAATCATGACCATGGCTACCATAATCATAGCTAAGATAACTATGGCCGGATAGACTAAGGCACCTCTAATCTTACTGTTAAACTCACGTTTTTTCTCTAAATCATCGGCCAAACGACTTAAGACCTTATCTAAAGAGCCGGCAGCCTCTCCTGATCTAATTAAAGAAATATAAACCCTGTCAAAAACTTTGGGATGGTGACTTAAAGCTTGGCCGAAGGTGACACCGCCTTGGACATCGGATAAAACTTGATGAATAACTTGGGACAAAGCCGAGGATGATTGGGTTTGAAGTATTTCTAGGGCGTCAGCCAAAGATAAACCGGCACTAAGCATGGTTGATAATTGGCGAGTGAAATTGACTATGTCATTATATCTAACTTTATGCCGCAAGCCCAACTTTTTTAACAGATGAACCCGGCTACGGCGCTCTTTTAACTCTATGATGTGATAGCCGCGCTCTATCAACAGCCGCTTGGCGTTATTGAAATCGACCGCCTCAATAACCCCTTTAATTTGTTGATTATTGTCCGTCTTTGCTTTAAATAAAAACCTTTTCATCGTCAAGACTTAAGTTGAAGATAGTAACCTGAGCAAGTCTCTTGGCCGCAAAGCAAACGACAGGGCGGTCTCCCGTGAGATAAAGTTTGATTTGACCAAGTCGGCCAACGACATCTCCAAAATATGCATGCCTTCCCTAGAAGAAGTGCTGATAATATTATCAAGCATAGTAATCTTACCTTCTCGGATGCTGTTTTTCACTGCTGAGTTGGCAATCATTATCTCGGTTGCCGGCAAACGACCTCCACTAATACCTGGTACCAATCTTTGAGAGATAACCATCTCCAAAACCGAAGACAGCTGGAGCTTAATCTGGTCTTGTTGTTCTTCGGGAAAAACATCAACTATGCGGTTAATTGTCTGAGCTGCTGAATTGGTATGAAGGGTGGCCAAAACCAAATGACCTGTTTCGGCTATGGTTAAGGCCGAGGCTATAGTTTCATAGTCGCGCATCTCACCAATTAAAACAATGTCAGGATCTTCTCTTAAAGCACTTCTTAAGGCATTAGACCAAGATAAAGTATCGTTATACATCTCTCGTTGGGAAATGATTGAGGTTTCGGATTCATAAACATACTCAATTGGGTCTTCTATTGTGATGACATGAACCGCCCTGGTTTTGATGATCTTATTAATCAAGGCCGCCAAGGTGGTCGTCTTGCCATGACCTGTTGGACCGGTCACCAAGATCAATCCCTGTCTTAAATTGGCTATCCGGGACAACAACGGCGGCAGCTTAAGCTCAATTAGGGTGGGAATCTTGTATGAGATTGATCTCGCCGCCAAAGCCGGCAGCTTTTTTTGCATATAAACATTAACCCTAAATCTAAGCTTTTTCTGATAATCAAAGGAAAAATCGAGCTCTTTCCTCTCTTTAAAGATCTTTTTTTGGCTTTCGTTTAAGAGAGTACCGATCATTGTTTCAACGGTTTGTAAATCCAACAGCTGCTTGTATTTGGGCAAACTGGTTAATCGGCCGTCAATTCGCCAAATCGGCGGACGGCCAACCAATAAATGAAGATCACTAGCTTTATGTAAGGTTGTCGCTTCCAAAAGATCTTCTAACTGCATGATATCTCCTCCTTAACTATAATGTAGCATAAATAAAGCCATATCATCAAGACACGCATTATTAAGTAAAAAGTAAAAAGAAGCTAATGAGTTAGCCTACGGCTAACATATTCAATGAACAATAGAAAACGGAAGGAGAAAGAAAAATTAACCTAATTTTTAATTGGCCTAATTAACCTAAACAATAACCAAGTCCCAATAGCCCAATTCTCAACTACCTTAAAAACCAAAAGAGTTTAGTATCTATGATTTCGAATTTAAAATTTATAGTACTATCCCACTTCCGCCACTCTTAAGACCTCCTCGATCGTGGTTATTCCTTCCAAAGCCTTCAAATAGCCATCCTGTTTCATTAACATCATACCTTGTTTGATGGCCAAATCTTCTATTTCTCCAGAAGAAGCTCGTTTTAGAATTAAATGGACTATTTCTTCGGTAATATAAAGAACCTCGAAGATACCGATCCGGCCAAGATAGCCGGTATTGTTGCATTTATCACAACCCTTAGCTTTCCAGATAGCCATCTCGTCTTCGGTTTTAAAAACGGATTTCCAAGTATCACCCAGAACCTGCTTAACATCTTTAATTACCTCCGGCGTTGGCTTAGCTTTCTCTTTACAGGTACATAACTTTCGGACCACCCTTTGACCAACTACACAAATAATTGATGAAGCCAATAAAAACGGCTCCGCCCCCATATCTAAAAGCCGGGGTAGGGCACCGGCAGCTGAGTTGGTATGAAGGGTTGAAAAAACTAAGTGACCGGTCAGAGCTGCTTGAATGGCTAATTCTGTTGTTTCCTGATCACGAATTTCTCCAACTAAGATAATATCAGGGTCTTGCCTTAAAAAAGACCTTAAGGCGTTAGCAAAGGTTAAGCCGGCCTGGACATTAACCTGAACTTGAGAAACTCCTGGTATCTGATATTCAACCGGGTCCTCAACCGTCATAATATTGACCTTGGGTGTGTTGATCTTTGAGATAATTGAGTATAGAGTAGTGGTTTTTCCTGAACCTGTCGGCCCGGTAATCAAGACGATACCATGGGGAATCTTAATCGATCTCTCCAATCTGATTAAGGCCGTTCCGCGCAAGCCAAGCTGAGGTAGGGTAGGGGCGGCGGTTGATTTGTCCAAAAGTCTCATAACCACCTTTTCACCATGAATAGTTGGCAAGGTTGAAACTCTTAAATCTATCTCCTTATCGCCTGTGGTAAAACTAAAACGACCATCTTGAGGCACTCTTTTTTCATCTATCTTAATATCAGATAAAATCTTAATCCTTGACACTAAAGCATCGTGAATACTCTTGGGAATGACCATTTTTTCTTTTAAAATGCCGTCTATGCGATATCGGATGCGGGTTTTAGCTTCCAAAGGCTCGATATGAACATCCGAAGCCCGGTTTTTAATAGCTAAGGTTAAGATTGTGTTTACCATGTTAGCTATCGGCGTGTCTTTAATGAACTCAAGTTGAGATTTTTTGCCCTGGGCGGTTTGAGCCTTTTGCTTTTGGCCAGGCCGTTTGGCACTGACTTCGATCAAAACCTTGCTTATATCTCCTTTGATCTCCTCCATATAATTACTGCTTATAGCCGCTTCAACGGCCGATAGTTGGGTATAAAACGGCTTGATCTTAAGATTAAGTTTTCTGGACAAAAAATTAATCAAATCAAGATCTAAAGGGTCGGCCATGGCCACGGACAGAGTTTTGTTCTTTTGATCGTAGTCAAAAGCTATAACTTTATAGCGCTTGGCGATATCATTTGGGATCTTGTTAACCGCCTCATAATTAAAGCTTAAGTTATTCAAATCAACGCTAGGAATGTTATACAATTTGGCCTTTGCCATCATAATATCTTGATTAGAAATTAAATGGCTCTCAAGCAGGTAAGTTTCAATATCGGCGCCTTTAAGAGCGGCTTCAATACGGATTTTTTTAGCTTGGTCTTCGGTTAATTTGCCCAACTCAACCAAAACCGCCAAAATATCCTGGTTTGGTTGGTTTCGAGACGCTTTATCCATGGTTTCATAATAAGAGAAATTTAAACTCGAGTCAAACTTTGCAGCTTGGCAAGCCGGCGGTTTTGTCAGCTGTCAACTACCGAAAGTACTAATAATAAATCGACCTTAAAGCGGATTCAAAAACTTTTACTTAAGACGAAACTTTAACTGCCAAAACAAGTCGGTTAGGGTGGTCTTTAAATTCAGGTTATTATCTATCTCTTTGATGGCTTCAGCTAAAATCCGAGCCGCTTGAGACTGTTTATCAGCTAATTCCTGATCTTCCCATAATTGTCTGTGGCAATCTTGCAAAAATCGGGCTATCGGCGGACGGCCCTGGACCGAGAGCTTATAGGCCAGCTGCTGCAAGTTGGGATAGGATAATTGCAAATGCTTTTTAAGCCACAGCCAGCCTTGAGTTTGAGCTAACTTATCGGTTTTGTCAGCATAAATTATTTGTGATCGGGATAAAATCGTGTTTAATAATCGATTTTGGGATTGAGCTGTCAAGATAATGTAGCGGCCGGGCAAAGGCTCTTCCAAAGTTTTCAGCATGGCATTCTGAGCCGGCTGGCTAAGCAAATCGGCTTCATAAATCAACCAAACCTTGATCCCCAATTGGTTATGGGCTGATAAGCTCAGCCATTTGATTTGTTGGCGAATAAGGTCCATAACATTTGTCACATTAGCGTCTTGCTTAAATGAAGCTACCGACCAAGTTTTAAGATCAGCAGAAACTACCGGTTGGGGTTTAAAAATATCAGTCACAACTCGGTCAACTCGCGTCTTTAAAGTATTCTCGTGGCCGATAACAATAACAGAATTAAGTAGCATACATCTATTTTAAACCATTCAAAATGACAAAATCGCTATAAGCTTAATAGTTAAATACTGATATAATTAAAATAAGTTATATAAGATACAAATACATTATGAAAGATTCTTTAACCAATGAAGTGATTATCATTGTGCCTTTTGAGGCCAAAGGCCAAGCTCAAAAAGTGGGCAATCTATTGTTAAAAAAGGGTTTGGTTTTTGTCTATCGCATCCAAGAGGATATCTATCAAGCCTGGAGCGAAACCGATAAAGATAAGGATATCGGCGAAGCCGAGATCGTCGTTTTGCGTTTAAGGGCGCCAAGAACAAACATTGATAAAATCCACCAGTCTATTAAAGGGTTGCACCCTTGGCCGGTTTTTTGCTTTGAGGTATTCGAATTAATACAAGGCAGTAATCGATTTTGTTAACGCCCATAATTCATAATGACTCATACATGGGCAATCAATCTGGAGACTAAATTTAATGTTATAATCAAAGGTACTTTTATTTATCTAAAACAAAAACAAAAAATCTAGGATAGGTTTTTTCATCCTGAACTGATAAGATTGTAAGATATGACAAAACAACAATACAGCGCCGCTGATATTCAGATATTGGAAGGTCTTGAGCCGGTTCGCAAACGGCCGGGCATGTATATAGGCTCCACCGACAAAAAGGGTATGCATCATATGCTTTTTGAGATCATCGACAATTCCGTCGATGAAGCGCTAGCCGGTTATGCCAAAAACATCTGGATCGAGATAAAGAATAATAACCAAGCCGTGGTCGAGGATGATGGCCGCGGTATTCCGGTTGGCATGCATCCCAAGGCTAAAGTCTCAGCTCTGGAAGTTACCATGACCAAACTCCATGCCGGCGGCAAATTCTCGGCCAAGGCCTATAAAGTTTCCGGCGGCCTTCATGGGGTTGGTGCCTCGGTGGTCAATGCTTTGTCGGAACAAATGACAGTCAAAGTTAAAAGAGACGGCTTTATCTACCAACAAGATTATTCCAGGGGTGATCCAAAAGCTCCGGTTAAGAAAAAACCAATTCCTCAAGCCAAGCCGCCGATCGATGATTGGCACGGCCGTTATTGGCCCAGCCAAACCGGCACTCAAACCCTGTTTATTCCCGATAAGTCTATCTTTAAAGACGTTGTTTGGGATAAGCAACTGATCCTCAATACTCTAAGAGAAAGAGCTTTCCTTATTGGCAAAGTCTATTTCCATTTCTTTGACCACCGAGACCAAACCGAGTACCACTTTTACTTTGACAGCGGCATCAAGTCAATGATCAGCTACATTATTAAAGGCAAAAAAACCTTAACTCCGATTATTTATTTCAATGAGCGGGACGAATCAAAGAATATGGAGATTGAGGTGGCTCTTCAATACACTGAAAGCTTCGGCGAAAACATCCACTCGTTCGTCAATGTCATCAAAACTCCGGATGCCGGAACTCATGTGATTGGCTTTAGATCAGCTTTAAGCCGGGTGGTTATCGATTACATTAAAAAAATTAATCTTAATGCCAATAATAAAAAAATCGAGATTTCCGGCGATGATATCAGGGAGGGCTTAAACGCGGTTATCTTTTTGAAGATGCCGTCTGATAATCTCCAGTTCGAATCTCAAACCAAAACCAAACTCAACAATCCGGAAGTTCAACCCTTTGTTTACAAGACTACCAAAAAGGCCTTAGAGATCTTTTTGGAAGAACACCCCAAAACTGCCAAAACCATTTTGGAAAAGATTTTTTTGGCCGCCAAAGCCCGGGCCGCCGCTAAAGCCGCCCGGGAAGCTATCGTCAGAAAAGGCGCTCTGGAAGGCTTCACTCTGCCGGGCAAACTGGCTGACTGTCAAACCAAAGATCCGGAAATTTCCGAACTTTATATCGTCGAGGGTGACTCGGCCGGCGGATCGGCCAAACAGGGTAGGGACCGGCATTTTCAAGCCATCCTGCCGTTGGGTGGTAAAATCTTAAATACCGAAAGAGCCCAACTTGACAGGGTAATCAAGTTTGAAGAACTCAAGGATTTGACCATCGCCCTTGGCGCCGGCATTGGCGAGACTCTAAACCCCAAAAAACTGCGCTACCACCGCATTATTATTATGACCGATGCTGATGTTGACGGTGCCCATATCACTACTTTGCTTTTAACTTTTTTCTTTCGCTATTTCAAGCCGATTATCGATGCCGGCTATCTTTACATCGCCATCCCGCCGTTGTATAAAGTCACATCCGGCAAAAACCATAAATACCTTTATTCCGACGAGGCCAAAGAGGTCTATTTAAAAGAGCTTAAAAAACAAAAAGTCAATATGGACAAAATCAAGATCCAACGCTACAAAGGCTTGGGTGAGATGAATCCGCTCCAACTCTGGGAAACAACCATGAATCCCAAAAACCGGCTGTTAAAACGAGTCACCATTGAAGACGCTGACCTAGCTGATCATGTTTTCTCCATGTTGATGGGTGAGGAAGTCCCACCAAGAAAACGCTTTATCCAAACCCACGCCAAATTCGCCAATATTGATATATAAGTTAAAGGTTAGAAAGTTTATAAAATTAAAAAATTAAAAAAGTTAATTAGGAGGCCACATGCTAAAGAATTTACCAGCCGGCAAGAACCCACCGGAGGAGATCAATGTCGTTATCGAGATCCCGGCCGGGTCAAACATTAAATATGAAGTTGACGAGGATAGCGGCGTCATTTTTGTTGACAGGTTCCTTTATACGGCCATGAATTATCCTTTTAACTACGGTTTTATTCCCTCAACCGCGGCCGAGGACAAAGATCCCGTCGATGTCTTAGTTCTATCATCTCGATCGGTAGCTCCCGGAACCGTCTTTAAGGCCCAGCCTATCGGCATGCTGGAAATGAGCGATGAAGAGGGTATCGATACCAAAGTTGTAGCTGTACCGACCAAAAAAGTCGACCCTATCTTTGGCAACTACACTCAAGTTGAGGATCTGCCCGAACTTTACCGGCAACAAATCAAGCACTTCTTTGAACACTATAAAGATCTGGAACCGGGCAAGTGGGTCAAGATTAATAACTGGCAATCGGCCGATAAAGCTAAGCAGGCGATACAAGAAGCCATTGATCGGTTTAAAAAGTAAATTTAGGGAAACTTCAAACTTATTGAAAAATAATCATGGCGGATAATACAAAACCAAAACCAGCCTTGGGCGAGGTTAAACTCCAAGAAATAACTACCGAGATGAAGCAGGCATACCTTGACTATGCCATGAGTGTCATTGTAGCCCGGGCTTTGCCGGATGTCAAAGACGGCTTGAAGCCGGTCCACCGACGGATTCTATACGCCATGAAAGAGTTAGGCTTATCCTACAAAGCCAGCTACAAAAAATCGGCTCGTATCGTTGGTGAGGTTTTGGGTAAATACCATCCCCATGGCGACCAATCGGTTTACATGGCTTTAGTCAGAATGGCCCAAGATTTTTCGATGCGCTATCCCTTAATTGACGGCCAGGGCAACTTCGGCTCGATCGACGGCGATTCGCCGGCGGCCATGCGTTATACCGAGGCCAGGCTGGCTAAGATTTCAGAAGAGATGTTAAGTGACATTGATAAGGACACTGTTACCTTTGTTGATAACTTTGATGCTTCATACCAAGAGCCGATCGTCTTACCAGCCAAGCTGCCCAACCTTCTGCTTAACGGTTCAGAGGGTATCGCTGTCGGCATGGCTACTAAGATCCCACCACACAATCTGACAGAGGTCGTCAACGCTCTAATCTTTATCAACCAAAAGGCGATTATTGTCGAACCGGAAGATAAAGCTTCGGCCGATAAAGCCAAACAGCTGGAAACTTACCTTAAAGACATCTCCGAGGGCGCCAAAGTTGACTACAAAACCTTCACCCATCGCAAATTAAGCGCCGAGGTTTATCTTGAAGACCTGCTTGAGTTTATCAAGGGTCCAGATTTTCCCACCGGCGCTCATATCTTTGACCAAGAACAGATTAAGTCAGCTTACGCCACCGGCAAGGGCCAAATACCCATAAGAGCCGAGGCTAAAATTGAATCTACCGACAAAAAGACCCAAATAGTCGTTACCGAGATACCTTACCAAGTCAACAAGGCCAACACCATAAGTAAGATCGCCCACTTGGTCAAGAACAAAGCCATCGACGGCATCAGCGAGATCCGTGATGAATCAGACCGGCGGGGCTTGAGAATAGTCATCGAGTGTAAAAGGCAGGCTCGGCCAAAAGTCATCTTAAACCAATTATTCAAACACACCCAACTGCAAACTTCGTTCCCAGTCAACTTGGTAGCCTTAGTCAACGGCATTCCCCAGACCTTAACCCTCAAGGAAATCTTGATTCACTTTTTAAACCATCGGCTTATGGTGGTTACCCGCCGACAAGTCTATTTGCTTAATCAAAACAAAGCCAGAGCCCATATTTTAGCTGGATTAAAAACCGCCCTCGACCACCTTGATGAGGTCATCGCTATTATCCGAGCCTCTAAAAACGCTGATGCAGCCAAGACCAACCTAATGGCCAAGTTTGGTTTCTCAGCCACCCAATCACAAGCTATTCTTGATATGCAGTTAAGAAAACTAGCGGCCTTGGAAAGGCAAAAGATAGAGGATGAGTACAAACAAGTTATGATGATCATCAATAAATTAACCCTGGACTTAATCCAACCAAAGAGGTTGTTAAGAATAATAAGCCAAGAGCTTGAAGAAGTTAAGGCTACTTATCAAGATGTCAGAAGAACCAGAGTCCACAAATCAAGCCTTAACGGTTTCTCTGAAGAGGATTTGGTGCCGGCTGAAGACAACGTCATCTTGATGACCAAAGACGGCTACATTAAACGACTACCTTTTGGCACTTACAGGATCCAAAAACGCGGCGGTAAGGGCTCAAGCGGCTTAAAGAAGAAAAAAGAAGATGAGGTTGTGGTTATCTTTGTTGCCAACACTCACGACAAGATTTTGTTCTTTACCGACAAGGGTAGGGTGTTTGCCTTGCGCGGTTGGGAAATACCTGAAACCAGCCGGCAAGCCAAAGGCACCGCGGTGATTAACCTTATCAATATCTATCCTGAAGAAAAAGTTAAGGCCATTTTGCCGATCAAGCTTAAAAAATCCCATGGCTACATTGCCTTTTTAACCAAGAAGGGAATTATCAAAAAAACAGCTTTAGACAAATTTAAAAATATCAGATCTAACGGCATTATCTCGATCAAACTTGACAGTGATGACGAATTGATCAAGGTTCATGCAACCTCAGGTCAAGACAACATTCTTATCGTCACCGCCAATGGCAAGGGCATTCGATTCGAAGAAACTCAAGTTAAAGTTACCGGCCGAGCCAGTCGCGGCGTTAAAGGCATTCACCTTAAACCGGGTGATTATGCAGTTAACTTTGAGGTTTTTGCCAAAAATCACCAACCTCCCAAAGACAAACGGCGAAAAAGTTTCAGAGATCTCTTGGTAGTGGCCACCAAGGGTATCGGCAAACGGACACCACTTGATTATTTCCATAACCAAAAACGCGGCGGCATTGGCATTAAGGTGATGAAAACCACCCAAAAAACCGGCTTGGTAGCTGACACCAGAATAGTTACTGAAAATGACGCTTACTTAATGATGACCTCAAAAAACGGCCAAATAATTAAACTGCCGATTAAAAACATACCTCAATTAACCAGAGATACCCAAGGAGTCATCTTAATGAGGTTCTCAGCTAAGGATGATGAGGTGGCAGATGTGGCCATCATCAAAAAAGAAGAAAAAGAAGTAAAAACCAGCTGAGGCTAACCGGCTTTTATCTTGAAATATCGCCCGTGATCCATTTGAATCAAAGTTTTTTCCGCCTCGATCCAGTTGCTGGGTGAGTGGTTAGCAGATTGGTTATATTCCTTTCATTGTTTAGAAATTAGATCAATTAGTAATTAAGGGTTTACTGTCTTTTTACTTTATGAACTTTCTACTTTTAACTTATTGCGTATTGTTGTTCATTTTTTATTTTCCATCTATAATATCACCATGCTCTATCTAGCTTCATCATCGCCCAGACGCCAACAAATATTAACGTGGCTTGAGGTTCCCTTTAGGCAACTTGAGGTAAACTTTGATGAGGATGATTACAAAAAAAATCACGGCGGTAACCTTGATTCGGAAGAGTTGGTGACTCATCTAGCTTATGAAAAAGCCAAACTGGCTGGACAAAAGGCCGGCCAAGGAGTGATCTTAACCGCCGACACCGACGTTTTCTTGGACAACCAAGTTCTGGGCAAACCCAAAAACTTAAACCAAGCTAAAAAGATGATCAAGACTTTATCCGGCCGAGAACATCAGGTGATTACCGCGGTTTGTTTGATGGAGGCTGAAACCGGCCACCACCGGATCGAGCTTGAAACATCGGTGGTCGAGTTTTTTGACTTAACCGGCGCAGTCATCACTTCATATTTGAAAAAAGCCGGCGACAAAATCTTAGACAAGGCCGGCGCTTACGCTATCCAGATGAAGGAAAGTCAAAACCTAATCGCCGGTTGGCGGGGCTCCTTAAGCAATATTATCGGTCTGCCTTTAGCTAAAACCGCCGAACTTATTGAGGACTTCGGTTTTGTCATTGATAAAGACATCAGGCAACTGGCTCTAGATAAGCTGGGAGTCAATGATTAAACCACGTAATCAACGATGGTGTTTCTTTGGTTTGGTATCACCATATCCGGGTTGAATCGGATGATGAGGGTTTATCTTGCTTCCGAGCCTCCTGCCTTCTTGATATCCTGAATTCTTCTCTGTTGGTGAACGCAGGCTCTTCTTTGACCGGTTAAAACTGGAAGAGTATCTCTGTTGTGCCCGCATAATGCGATCGGCTTGATCTGTATCGGGATTCCAACCTAACACGGCCGATCGCATGCCGTGAGTTTCTCTTTTTTGAGTTTTGGGAGTACCATCAAGTTCCATCCCTGTTATCATATCTCCTTCAAATGAGATTAATTGGGCTATCCGCAATCTTAACTTACCCTCATCAGCCGGCAAATCGTGTTGGTTAAACCACAATTCAAGCTTGGGATCTATGTTATCAGGGTCAGTTACATAATCCCGCATAGATTCAATCAACTCATCTGGAATATCGACCCAACCGGGCTGGCCGTACTCTATCGAAGTGTTGGTCAAAAACAACGCCGCTAAAGTAGCCATGTCCCGAGGTTCAAACGGCGATAAGACCTCGCCGGTCATATTATAGTAAACACTGATTAAAAGATTTAACCAACCAGGTTTGATCTGGGGGCCGACCGCACCGCCTTCGCCCCGTCCTTGGATTAAATTGTTATACGAACTGGAAGCCGGGATAAACTCAGCTCCATCAAACCTTAAACCGTCAGGCAACACCTGTAATTTATTGAGAAGTTCAACCAATTTACCGGCCGCCGAGTCATCCGTGTAATTGCCCAAATTATCATCACCCAAATGCGTCCCCCAATCATTTTCCGTACTCATTAACTCCAGCAACGTCGCCGGGTCGGCCACAAAAAGATCCACGTGCTTTGTCAGCCAATCCATTAACCTATTTTCTTGCTCAGGACTCAACCGGCCGCCAAAAGCGTCTTGTTCTTTAGCCACATCCAGATCAAGCAAAAATGCCATCAGTTCAGGTGAGAATGATAATTTTTCTTTTAACCGATCGGCGGCCTGAACCACGGTTAAACATGCCTCTCTTTTGATTAAATCTTTGTCATCGGCTTCACCGTTTTCTGGGAGACATTGCCTTTCATACCATTGCTGGTCTTTTTTTGTCATTTTTATCGGTGGCAACTTGCCTTGGTTGCGCAGTTTAGCTTGAACTAACAATAATTCTTCCCGATTGCGCCGGCCAAAAACCATATCAAAGGCCTGCTCCAACATGCGTTGTCTTGCCTGTGGACTCAGATCCGATCGCTCAAGAGTGGTCTGAAACCAATCAATAAATCGGCCTTCGGCCCTACCTCTTTCTTTGGAGTTTGGCGATTGTGAAACAATATTAGACATTGACTCTCGCAGACCGGCATCATTTCCAGCCAACTCCCGCAAGTAATCGGCATCTTTGGGGTGGGGCGGTTTTAGTATGATTCGGGGCGGTTGCTTCTCACTAGCCGCAACACTTAAGCTTACTTGAGACAGTGAATTTGCACTGACCGAAGAAACCACATCCTTACCGTCACCGCCTCCGCAAGCAGTCAAAAACAATGCCAAAACCACCGGCGGCAAGACTTCGGCTAACCGCTGAAAGGTAGCTTTAAACCGGCTCTTAGCTTCTTCTAACAATTCCGGTTGAATCGGCCTATTTGTTGTCTCTCTTGACACCATTTGCCTTCTATTATATATCATATGAACACTCATACATTTAAACTTCAAAAATATGATC
>JAJRVN010000015.1 GCA_024277325.1 Patescibacteria group bacterium
ACTTTAAATCAGGTTATGTCCGCCGATATCTCTGTTAACGATGACTTTGTTTTAAACAAAACAAACTTTGGGTTATTACAAAGCGGTATGGAAACACCTGAAAAAGGCGGCGTTATCAAGATTAACGGCAAGCTTGATATCAATAATGATGATATTCCCAAAGAAATTACCAATTTTATTTTCTTAGTCAACGGTCAGGTTGATATAAAAACCGCCAAAATCACCAATACCGACGGCGGAAGCAATGACTTGCCCGATTTTGTTTATATCATCGCCAAAAACAACATCACCATCGACTCTGACAACCTAAAGCTTGATGGCTTTCTCATAAGCGATGAAAATATTGTTTTTAAGGGCCGGCAGTTTAGCCAAAAAGGCGGCAGCTTTGCCAATAACAGCATTATTTTTGCTCCAACCAATCAAGAAGCTGCTGCAGATGAAGGCGTCAATGAAGAGGACCTCGATCAGCCAAGCCAACAAGACAATTATGCCTTTCAACCTTCGGCTAAGGCCTTGGTTAACTTGGTTAAAATTCCGGCCTTCAACCACATTTACTTTAAAACCTTTGTCATTTTAGAAACTCCGCCGTCAGGCGATTAAAACAGATTCTAGTTTTTTGACTCCTCAGCTCAAACTTAAACCAATAAAATTTCTGCTGGAAAAACTTGTTTGATTTTCTTTAACCAGACTTTTTGGCGCTTGACCAAATCAAGCTCTGCCCGAAACCACTCATCAATCATGGCTTGATAGCTTAACTGATTATCTAAATAAGCCACTATCTGCCGATAGCCGGGAGATGCCAAGCCACTTATCTGGCGACCATATTTGCTTAATAAAAACTTGGTTTCATCGATGGCTCCATCGCTCAACCGGCTTTTGATCCTTTGCTTGATGTTATCTTTGAGAATTTCCGGTTCGGGTTCCTTGACAATAACTAATCGCCTAACTTGAATATATTTATTGATTTGGTTAACCAGCTTGGTTTTGGCTGACGATAAATTAGACAGTCTTTCATACCATCTGATAAGGCGTTGTTTGTTTAACCAGTCATCATGATTAATAAAATCAGGCTGCTTACCGACCTTGTTAATAATCAGCTTTTGAATTTCTTCCAAGCCAAGATTGTCGGCTTGCCGGCGCCAGTTAGCGTCCACGGGTATGAAAGCTTGGTCAAATTTACCGGATAACAATCTATAAAACCAATGGATAGTGCCACCCACCAAAATAATTCGCCTTGACCTGCTTTTAATCTGGTGGCACCAACCAGGCAAAGCTTTTAAAAACAAAGCTAAGCTAAAACTCTGATCAGCTGGACAACAACTAATCCCATAAACCCGAAAACCATAAGGTGATGTATAGAAGCTGTTGATACCTTTATCATCAAACTTGAAATCAGTCGGAATATCTTTACCCGTAACGATATCTAGGTTACGATACACTTGCCGGCTATCAATTGAAATTAAGTCAGACTTGAATTGACAGGCTAAACCAAAAGCCAAACTGGTTTTGCCGGCGGCGGTCGGGCCCAAAATCAAAACCAACCGAGGTTTGTCTTTGCTTATACGATCGGTAACTTGGTTTGTCATTTATGGTTAATTAGTTCATCCAATATATGAAATCGGCGTTTTTTCACCAAATAAGGTATGTTGTCTTTAAAGCTTTTATAAGCGGCGGTATTTGGCCGGGGCGAGTACATGGCGATATAGGCTAGATGCCAACCAACCGCCTTAGCCAACTTGACGGTTTGCTGAAAATCAAACTCGGTTTCTGTCGGGAAACCAACTATTATATCGGTGCTTATCCTGGCTTTGGGAATCCTGATCTTAATTTTTTGAACCAAATTCAGATACTGATCAAAGCTGTACCAACGATTCATCAATCTTAGTATCCTGTTACTGCCCGATTGAACCGGAATATGAAGATCACGGTCAATAATCGGGTTTTGGGCTATGACATCGATAAGCTCATCATAAAAATCCCAAGGGTTCGAGGTCATGAAGCTAATTTTTTTAAGCTGTTTAAACTTAACCAACTCTTCCAACAAAACCACAAACGGAGGCTTATTTTTGTAAGTGTGGTAGCGGTCTTTAAAATCCGGCATTTTTTCACCTAATTGGCCCAGCTTTCTTTTAGATATATTAACCTTTTCCAATCCATAGCTGTTGACGTTTTGGCCAAGCAAGGTTATGTGTTTACAGCCTTGACCAACCAAAAACTCAACTTCTTGAATAACTTCTTTCATGGACCGGGACTTTTCCAGCCCTCGAGCAAAGGGAACCACACAATAAGAACAAAAACTATTGCAACCTGTTGAGATCGGCACCCAAGCATGATCTGTTTGGTTTCTGGCCGGTCGATAATCAAAACCAACCTCTTCTATCGGAACAAACTTATCCACCATCGGCAACTTTTTGGTTAAGTATGATCGATCATGATATAGCATACAGCCTGTCAGGATCAAAGTCGGCTTATTAGCCAAAGCCTTTAACTTGGTTACTAGGCCTACTGCCCTATCATCGGCCGCTTGCCTGACCGAACAAGTATTGATAATAATCTCATCGGCTTGTTCCGGCTGTTGAGCTTGTTGCCAACCTCTGGACAAATAAGCTCCGGCAATACGTTGACTGTCAGCTTTGTTCATTTGACAGCCAAAAGTGAAAATATAAAACTTATTTGGCATATTCATATTATATGTCACCCAAACTAAACTTATTCCTGTTTGACCAATATAATTAATCAACCGCAATTTCTCAACTTAAGTAACTTAAACTAAATGTATAATGACTTTATGACAGAAGACATAATCATAGTCGATAAACCAACCGGCATCAGTTCAGCTAAAGTTGTTGGCTTGCTAAAGCCAGCCTTTAAGGGTCAAAAGATCGGCCACGCCGGCAGCCTTGATCCTTTAGCCAGTGGGGTTTTAATCATTCTGGTTGGCAAAGCCACTAAGCGCTTTAACGATATTCAAAGCTTGTCAAAAGCCTATTTGGCCGACATTGTCTTTGGTTATACTACCGATACTCTTGACCTTGAAGGCCAAATCAGCCAATCGATAAAACCAGAAGCCAATCTAGTTAAACTGTCCGATCTCAAACAAACCTTGACTAATTTCCCACAAACCTATCAACAAACCGTACCTGTTTACTCCGCCTCCAAATACAAAGGCAAGCCTCTATACAAATGGGCCAGGCAGGGCTTATCAGAACAAGTGCCGATAAAAACCAAAGAGGTGATTATTTACGATTTAAAGTTGGTTCGATTTTATCTTGATGATAAAGATTATCCGCATGTTATCGTTAAAATAAAAGTTGGCAGCGGCTTTTACGTCAGACAATTTGCTCAAGACTTGGGCCAAAGGTTGAATCTGCCGGCTTGCTTGGCCGGGCTTAGGCGGACAGCCATCGGTCCGTATGACTTAGAAGAACTGTAGCTGGGAAAAAACATTTCCCAAATGGCTCAAGCCATATTTTTGATCATACCAATACAAAGTCAACTGAGACAGGATTATAAACACCGTGATGATTAAAGTTTTGACTAAGTCAGCTTTTAAAAGTTGGGGCGGATAAGTCAAAGGTACGGTTTCATCTTGGCTTTGAGCCAGGTTATTAACTAATAAATCAGGTTTCTGAACCGGCTTGATAGAGCTTATCCTCCTTTTAAGTCGTTTTTTGTTTTTTTGTTTTCTTCTTGATCTTTTAGCCATAACACTCTTGATTATATATCACATTTTAATTTAGGTAAAAATTAACGGCTAATCAGCTTGAGTTTATTTAAAGCTTTGGTTAAGCTCTCTTTTTCTTCCGGTGATAAAGGCACCATTTCCTTGCCCTTAACCACCTCTTTTAAATAAAAGCGGCTGCCGGCTTGGCTATAAATGTTAGTCAAAATGTAGCCGCTGGCCCGCTTATTTAACCAGCACAGGCTAAAACTTTGGTGGGCGCCTATCTGGTTGAAGGCAGAAAAACGAACCATGCTCCAAACCAACGGACTCATATTAACTTCCTTGACCAAATGATTCAAGGCTTTTTCTAGCTTATCCATTCTCTTAAAGGTCTGATTCAATTGGGTTTTTTGCTGGCTTAAGAGTTCAAGCAAGCTGGTATCCGGTTTTTTAGGGAAGATGCGCAAGCGATAGATGAGCCAGCCAGCCAAAGTCAAGTTAACAAGATTGAAAACAACTAGAAACCAAATCATTACTTAGATTTTAACATTTTTCGGGTAATTTTCTGCTATCCTTAAATTAAGGATGAACTTGCGAATCATAAAATCAACCGGCCAGCATCAAGTTTTTGATAAAAAGAAATTTCTCCAATCTTTGCTAAAAAGCAAAGTGCCAAAAACCACCGCCAAACAAATAGCCGATAATGTCCAAGCTCAATTATATGACAGAATTCCAACCCATCAAATATATAAGCTGACCAAGCAAGCTTTACTTGATTCTAACCAAACCGTAGGCTACCACTTATACCAGCTCAGAGAAGCGATTGCTACTTTGGACTCAATCGCGTTTGAAAAATACATCGCCCAAATCCTGACTCATTGGGGCTTCGTCAGCCAGTGGAATGTTATTGTCACCGGTAAGTGCATCGAGCATCAAGTTGATATTGTTGCCTACAAAGAAGACAAAAATTATCTGGTTGAGTGCAAGCATCATCGCAAATATCACCGCGATTCAGGTTTAGGCCGAATCCTTGAGCTTGACGCTAGATGGCTAGATATTAATGAGTTTAAAGGCACAATTAACTACCCGCTATCCCGGCAAGCTGAGGCTATCAAATTTTACAAATCATGGCTTATCACCAATACCAAATTTTCCGAACATGCTAAAAATTATGCCAAGTGTCGTCGAATCGAGTTGACCGGCTGGAAGTATGGCAATCGCCTTACTTTAGAAAACATGGTTCAAAAAATACACGTCTATCCATTAACCATGTTTGGCTTGACCAGTCAACAATCGGCCGATTTGGTTGATCTTGATTTGGTGACAACTAATGACCTTCTTGCTTATGACCAACCGCCCCAAAAAGCCTTGTCTGTCCTGCCGGCGGAAAAATGGTATCAGATCAAACAGCTTCACCGGCTTATAGCTAAATAATTAAACCGATTGTTTATCAAACCGCCACCGGCCCCACAAGCCAACAACCATTAAAAAAACAAAGAAAATTAAGTTTAGATTAAACCAACCTAGATAAAAGCTATCTTGTGGCAAGCGAAAATACTCTAAAACAAAACGGATGGCGCCATATAAAAGCAAATAATCAAAGGTTACTAAGTTTGATTTTCTGTCGGCCTTATGTTTAAGATAAAAAAACAAAAACAAATCCAAAACCATCTCATAAAAAAAGACCGGGTGAAAGTAGCGGTACTGCCCATAACTTGGCGGTCTTTGAGCTTCGGGAATAAACCAGCCAAAACCGGTTTTAATCGGCCGGCCGACAATCTCATAATTAAACCAATTGCCCAAACGGCCTATGGCTTGGACTAAAGGTAAACCAACTACTATCTTATTGGCTAGATCCAACCAATTCAGTTTGTATCTGTCAGCCAACCAAAGGATAAAAACCGCTAAACCTATCAAGGTGCCGATTATGCTTAAACCACCTTGCCAAACATACAAAGCCTTTATTGGCTGGTTTTGATAATAATCTAAATTATCTAAAACATGATACAGTCTTGAAGTAAACAACAGCCAGATTACTGCCGGCCAAAAATAAGCTTCAATCAACCGGCCGTATTTTTTGTCTTGGGTTAAAAACCAATACCAACCCGCGGTTATAAGCCCGATAATAAGCCCGTAAATATGCATCTTAACTTAACGTCGATTTATAACCTGAAGCCAGACGTTGCCAAACAAATAAGCCAACTAAAAAAATAGCCACGTCAGCCAATAAACCAAGGATAAAAACAAACCAAGAAACCCGGCCTTGCCAAACCATGGCCGGCAAGTTAATAATCAAAGTTACCGGCAAGAAATAAGTTAAAAAATACCAAATCGGGTAGATATAAATCTTGGTCGGCACCCGGCCCATTTGGGCCAAATTTCGCCAAATCCACAAAACCTCGCCGGTTACCTGGCTTTTAAAAGCCAAAGACATGGCAAAAATGTGAATTCCGGCCACTGCCAATAAACTAAAAGCTAAAGAAATAAAAAAACCAATAACAAGCCAAAAACCAGGCAGGTAATAATGAAAATGGATAAAATATATCAAATAACCTATAAAAACCGGTAAGGTTATTAGGTCAAAAGGATCGATGTAGGCAAACAAGCTATAAAACAAGGATTTAACCGGGTATAATCGAATATAATCAAATGAGCCGTAAACTACCTGACCGGCAAACGAGTAAGCTCCACGAAACAGCCATTGGGCCAAAGAATCAATCAAGTTAAAGATTAAAAAATAAAAAACCAAATCGTTGAAATCGAAACCGGCAACCGCCGGCACTTTGCTAAAGATAAACCATAAAAACAAAATAAAAAAAGCAAACCTTATAAGCTTGGCCAAGATAAACAAAGTGGCGCTTATTGGGTTATAAAAACCCTGCTTAAAAGACAAAACCATATTCCAAAAAATGATGCTAAGATACTTTTTCATAAACTATATTCAACCTCCCCAGCCGGCAAACCGGCTTAAACCAAATCGCCAAAACTTTTTAAAAACCAAATATAAAACAGCTAGCCAACCAAGGCCGATAAAGCCGGCCAACCATAAACTTATCGGCGGAGCCTGACTGGCAACTAAGATCCGGGTTGGCCAATAGATGATGTAGGCCAGTGGATTTAGAGTCAGCCATTTACCAGCAATATCCAGGGGGAAATACTGGCCGGAAAAAAAACTAACCAATATATAAAAAAGAAACTGCAAAGACCACATCTCAGAAACAAAAAAAGCAATTGAGTTAATAATCATAACCAAGATCGAAAACATAAAAAAAGCCAGGGCCAAAAAGCTGATAAAAATTAGCACCTGATCAAGACTTAAGTCAATGTTTATAGCCGGTAACCAAACAAAAAACGGCAAGCTGTAAATCAGCAAAATAATAAAGTTAAACAACTTATCTACCATGTCCCAACTCAAAAAGATTTTAAACAAAGATATCGGGTATAACAATATCCGACTAAACTCGCCGGAAATAATCGAGTCGCCAATGGCGAACAGTTTGGTTGATAAAACCAGTTGGCCGATCAAAAAGGTATAGATGAAATAGGTAATTAACTGGGTACCACTGTAGTTGCGGATGGTGATGCCGTAACTGACCAAAGAATACCAGAAGATAAAGATGCCTGCTAAGGCAATAAATTGCCGCAGTATCATCAGCCAAAAATTCATTCGAAAAGCTGTGGTTACTTTGAGAAAAAAATAGCCAACTCGGCAAAACTGCTTCATAATCTTAATTAAAGTAATGCTTGATAAGCGTTTCTATTTCCATACCGGTTACTTTTAGGTCTAGAACCGGAAAGCTCAAGACGGTTTTAACCACGGCCAAACTCTCCCGCCTAGGCACTATTAAGGTTATCTGGTTTTGGCTGGTTTGGGTAATATAACCAAGGTATCCAGCTTGTTTTAAAGCTTGGTAAATTTCATCGGCTTGGGCCGCCTCCACCTTAATCATTTTTGACTTTTCTATTTTGGCCTCCAAATCATCTTTGGGGCCGTCAAAAACTATGCGGCCTTTGTTGATAATCACCATCCTCTCTGTTAAGATTTCGATATCTTTCAAGTAATGGGAAGTCAAAATAACGGTGGCTTGGCGAGTCCGGCGATAATACTTGATAAAATCACGCATCTTTGTCTGGGCAATGATATCCAAGCCCAGAGTCGGCTCATCCAAAAAGATCAGTTTTGGTTGGTGCAAAAAAACAGTCAACAATTGGCAACGAGCTCTTTCACCCAAAGACAACTCCCGAATCGGTTTGTCATAAAGATATCTACCTACTTCCAGTCGATAACTAAACTCTTTTAAGTTTTTATCAAAAACATCTTGGGGTATTTGATATATAGTCTGGAACAATTTGTAAGAATCAATCGCCGGCAAATTCCACCACAAATGATTACGAGTCATCAAAAAGCCGATTTGCTTTAAAAAATCAGTTTGTTTCTTGTACGGATCATAGCCTAAAACCTCAACTTGGCCCGAATCCGATTTTATAATCCCGGTTAAGATTTTTAATAAAGTTGTCTTGCCGGCGCCGTTGGGGCCAACCAGACCGACAAACTCACCTGGCTTAATCTCTAAGCTTACCTCAGCTAAAGCTTGCTTATTCCTTTTAACCCCCCACCTAAACAAGCCGGCGATGCCTGATGGCCTTTGCCTAAAAGAAAAGGTTTTGTTAACCTTATCCAGGCTGGCAACCAAACTCCCCATCGACTATTTAATTTCTTTTCTAAACTGCCTTGAGGCCGAAAACCGAATAACTCGGTGGGGTTTGTGGATAATTTCTTGCTTGGTAATGATATGAGTGCCTTTTTTCTTATCAACCGGCTTAGTAAAAAATGAGCCAAACCCCCAAATAACTACTTTTTCATTTCGGCTTAATTGGGTCTTTATCTCATCAAAAACGGCTTTGACAACTTCATCCGTCAAACGATAGCCCAACCGTGTTCTTTTTGAAATCAATTTAACAAAATCGCTGGTTTTCATTTTTTACCTCCTTTAATGTTTGGCTTTAATAACTTGCTTAACTCTAGTTTCCCTTATAACATTGATAACAACATTCCCGGGAAATGTCAATTGTTTTTCTATAGCTTCTTTAATTTGGCGACTTAAAACCGTCATTTTATCATCATCTACTTTCTCCGGATCAACTACAATCCGCACCTCCCTGCCAGATTGGATGGCGTAAGCCTCCTTAACTCCAGCGAAGGTTTTAGCCGTTTCTTCTAAGCTTCTTAACCTTTTAACATACTCGGTATAATCTTCGTACCGAGCTCCGGGCCTAGCCCCCGAAACCGCATCAGCCACATAGACAATCATTGATTCTATCGATGAAAAAGGCTTATCTTCATGATGTTCAGCTACGGCGTTAATCACGGCTTTGGGCAAATCAAAATTTGATAAGAACTCAACACCAAGATCAACGTGACTGCCTTCCCTCTCGGCAATAACTTTGCCGATATCATGAAGCAAACAACCCAGCCTAACTACATTAACATTGGCTTTAAGTTCATGGGCTAAAGCGATGCCGATTTTGGTTTCTTCCAAAGTGTGTGAAATCATGTTTTGGCCGTAAGAATAACGATACTTAAACCGTCCCAAAACCTGAACGATTTCGCTGGGCAGATTGTAAACGCTGACTTTATGACACAGTTGCTCACCGGCTTGGTACATGATTCGGTCAATGTCTTTTTTAGTTTTCGCAACTATTTCTTCTATTCGGCTGGGCTGGATCCGACCATCGGTCATTAATTTTTCCAAGGCTACCCTGGCTATCTCGCGCCTAACCGGATCAAAAGATGAAATCCTTATCGAGTCCGGCGTTTCGTCTATCTCCAAATCCACTCCGGTAACTTTGGTAAAGGTTCTAATGTTCCTACCTTCACGGCCAATAATCCTGGCCTTCATATCCTCAGACGGCAGTTTAATAACCGAAACCGTGTATTCCGGCACATAATCAATGGCTCCATGGACTAAGGCCGTAGCCAGCACCTCTCTTACTTTGACATCGGCTTCTTCTTTGGCCTTTTCTTGGGCCATCTTGATCTTTTTGGCCATGTCTGAAGTCAGATATTTCTCCAGGCTTTTTAAGAGTAGTTCCTTGGCTTCTTGGCGAGACAGCTCGGCCGCCTCCTCTATCTTGGCCAAGTATCTTTTCTTTAACTCCTCGACCTGATTTATCTTCTCTTGGAGCTTGATTTCTTGTGAGTTTAAAAGTTCTGCCTTTTCTTCCAAACGGCCCTTAAGCCTGTCAAGTTCCGCTTCCCGCTTGAGAGACCTTTCTTTCAGCAAGCTAAGTTTGGCTTGTTGCTCTTGTATCTGCCGCTGACCTTCTTCTTTAATTCTTAATGCCTCTTCTTTGGCTTTTAAGATTATCTCTTTAGCTCGAGTCTGAGCTTCGTCGACAAAATATTGGCGAGACGGCTTAGGCTTAATCTTATAACTTGCCTTTGGCACCGGTTGGGTTCGAGCTTGGGGTTTTGGTTTGGCCGGTTTTGGTTTTTTAATAACGGCCTTAAGGATTGAGTCAAATAATCCCATTTTCATGCCTCCTTCACTTGATCCTAGTGGAGCTTAATTTCAACTCTGTTTATTTAGATAAAACCCGGCATCAGTGTCCATTCGCTGATTATTCTCGTGATGGCTTACTGAAAAAACATTGAAACAACTTATATATTCTAGGATCATAAAAATTAAATAATTTTGTTTAAACTCCTAAATCATATTTTAGCACACTATACATTAAGTAAAAATTATCAAGACTAGGCTATGACATCGTCAAAAAGGCGGTTTAATTCCAAACCCACTTAATAATCGAAGTGGAACTAGATGGTTCAAGTTTCGGGCATTAATTTAGAATGCCTCTTTTAGGCTTGCATTTTGGTTTTTAAGCTAGTTTGAGCTGGCTTTGTTTTTTGTCGTCAAGTCTCTTGATAGTGATATAACCGCCCTTTTTCTCGTCTTGGCCGACAAAAACAACTTGTTTGGCCTTAATTTCCTGGGCATATTTCCAACCTTTCACCATAATTTTGTTTGTCGGCGGGTATAAAAAGACTTTTTGGTTTGACTGTCTTAATTTATCGGCCACCCAAAAGGCATAATCAATTACTTCATCAGATAAAATCAAAACAACGCTATCAACGGCTTCCGGTTGAAAACTTTGGCTAACCTGCAATAAATTAACTATCCTATCCAGGCCAATGCCAACTCCAACCGCCGGCAAGTAATTGCCCGTCTGTTTGATCAGCTTATCGTAGCGACCGCCGCCGGCGACCGAGGTTGAGCCGGAGTCAGCTTTGGCTTCAAAAATCAGGTCGGTATAGTAATCCAAACCTCTGGCTAAAAACGGCGAGTAGATAAATTTGGCTTGGGTTAACTTGCCGATTAAACTTAAGACCTGTGTCAACCTCGAGTTCGGCTTGGCTTGGTTGAACGCCGACCAAAGATCATCAACTTGGCCGGAGGTTAAGTTTAGTTGGCTTTTTAGCTCTTGCTGAACATCAATATCCGATCGCTTATCTAATTTGTCGATAATTTGGGCCGCTCTGGCGTAATCTTTTTTAGCCAATTTAACCGATCTAAACAAAGCATATAAATCTGGCCTGGAATTAAAATAAATCATCGTTGGCAGCTTTAAACTATCAAATAACTTAGCCGTCATCAGTAAAATTTCGGCATCAGATGCTAAGCTACCATCGCCGACTATGTCGAAATCTATCTGGACGAATTCCCGATACCGACCTTTTTGGGGCTTCTCCGCCCTGAAAGCGGGTTGAATTTGACAACGCTTAAACGGCAGCTTGGGTCTAAATCGGTTGACGTATCGGCCAAGCGGCACGGTTTGGTCGTAACGCAAAGCCACTTGCCGCCCCCCCCGGTCGGTAAAATTAAAAATCAGCTTGTCAGCCTCTTGGCCATATTTGCCCATCAGTACTGATCGGTACTCTATAGTCGGCGTTTCGATTAGATTAAAACCAAAAGATAAAGCCAGATCGTAAGCTTTCTTTATTATTTTTTGCCTAACGCTGGCCTTAACCGGTTGGATATCTCGAAAACCTTTAGGTGGTAAATAGTTTAATTTAGTCATAAGCTATTATATTATACAAGGATTAAAGCCTGGTTATTTGTTATATTTAAAGTATGGACGAATATCAACAAGGTCAAACAATTCAAGGTCCTATTAACCTAACTCAAGAAATAAAACTGACTTCCAATGATTATCTTGAGTTTGGTCTGCGATTATTTTTGGTTGTGATGATCATCTTCGGTCTTATCGCCATTAGCTACTTTTTTATCAGTCGCAGTATTTCAACTAAGATCCTGACTTCAAAAAAAAATATTTTGTTTGTTTCGCCATATAAGATGATGATTTTAGAGGGGTTTGGAGTTGTCAGCGAACCTGAGGTTTCTCTTGATGTTAAGTTAAAAACCGGCTATCAAAAGATTAAGTTCCTGCTCGACTCCGGAGCTGTCGTTTCATCTCTGCCTCGCGGTTTAGCCGGCAAGATGGGCTACGACCTAGCTTTTTTGCCCCGAACCGTTTTTTACGGTTATGGCAACAAAAGCTCCTTTTCCTATAAAGCCGAGATGACAATAAAAGTCGGCCAGAAAGAAATTACCATTCCGGTCGTTTTTACTGAAATGGATAATACTCAACCTTTGATCGGCCGGAAGGGCTTTTTCGACAACTTCGCCATTATCTTTGATGCCGGCAACAAACAAATTATTATTTCAGAAAAAAAATACAAGAGTTAGGTAAAATAAAGTATGGTTAAGGCGGATTTTTTATGAATATAATCAGGCAAGTCAACCAAATACCGATTAAACTGTTTTTTATTGCCGCCATCAGCGTCGGCTTAATCATAACTATTCCTCTTTCTCTTTATTTAGTCCAAAAACAAACTCGACTACCCTCATCGGCGGCACCGGTAACCACCCCCAAGCCAAAGATCAGGGCTCTTGGTCCAATACCAAACCAACCGCCGAAAGTGGAGCTTATCACCCCTTTTCTGGGCAAAGCCGGCGACCTGGTCTTGATCAAGGGCGAAAACTTAGGCAATTACCCAAGAAATAGTCAAATTGTTTTCGGCCATGTTAAAGCTCAAGATAGTGACATTATTAACTGGACTAATAATCAAATCCAGGTCAAGGTGCCATGGAAAGCGACATCGGGCTTAATCAAAGTAATCATAGGCCATTGGCGAATAACCTGGGGTATACCCTTTACCGTCTATGACTACAATACCAAAACCAAGCTCGGCTACAAAAACAACTATTTGACCCTAACCGATGCCTCAACCAAGATTGACTCAATTTACGTCTGGTTAACCAAAACAAACAAAATCGCTACCCAAGCTGGCTTCGTCAACCAAATCAAGCTGGATCGCCCGCCTATGTCGGTGGCTATGTATGACCGAACCGGCCGGTTGGTGCCTTTTTATGTCGATCCGGTTGAGTTTAATTTTTAACTGATAAAAAATTTATGAAAACTAAAATAACTGTTATCGGCGGGGGCACTGGGTCTTTTGTTATCCTTTCGGGAATCAAGCAATACAACTACGATATCACCGCCATTGTCACCGTTGGTGATGACGGCGGTTCCACTGGCCGGCTACGGGATGAGTTTGGTTTTTTACCGGTCGGTGATTTAAGGCAATGCATCGCCGCCTTATCAGACGATAACAAAGACGCCGACCTGAAAAAGCTCTTGCTTTATCGGTTTGAAAAAGGCAACGGCTTAAAAGGTCACAATTTTGGTAATCTGTTAATCACAGCCTTAAGTTCTATTTACGGTTCCGAAACCAGCGCCCTTGAGGCTATTAATAAAATTTTCCACCTTAAAGGCCATGTCTTGCCGGTCTCACTTCATCCGATTAAATTAAAAGCCAAATATTCGTCCGGCAAAGTCATCATTTCCGAACATAAGATTGAAGAGCATTTGCTCAAAGACAACGAATTCATAGCTTGGCTATCGGCCGAACCCCGTTCTCCGATCAACCCAAAAGCCAAGCTGGCCATTTTAAAAAGTCAATATATCATTCTGGGGCCCGGTGATCTTTATGGCTCAACCATCGCCAACTTAATAATCGATGAAGTTCCGGCTAGCATCAAACAGTCTCAAGCCAAGATCATCATGATTATGAACTTAATGACTTTAAAAAGCCAAACTCATAACATGACGGCCAAAAACCATGTTGATGTTTTGGAAAAATACCTTAGCCAAGAAGTCGATTTTATTCTTATTAACAACCAACCTATTCCGCCGTTTATCTTAAAAGCCTACCAAAAGTTGGATGAATACCCTGTTATTGACGACCTGATGGACGATCCCCGGGTCATCCGAGCTCCGCTCTTAGATAACCAAAAATACCAAAAACCAAAATCGGATAAGTTGAAACGCAGTTTGTTAAGACACAACAGTCAAAAGACAGCCCGGCTGATAAATCAAATTATCAAAGCTTAAACACCAAATATTCGCAAGGAAACGTCCTGCCAGTTAACAACCGACCACCAAGCTTTGATGTATGCTTGGCGATTGTTGTGGTAATCGAGGTAATAAGCATGTTCCCAAACATCGATGACTAAAACCGGAGTGAAAGAAACCATGGTCATCAGGTTGTGTTTTTCAAGCTGACCGACGACTAACTCGCCCTCGGCATTTTGACCTAACACTGCCCAACCGGAACCTTCTACGCTTAAAGCCGTCTGACTAAACAATTTCCGAAATTGAGCCAAACTACCGAAGGCGTTTTCTATCTTGGCCAATAATTTGTCGGTTGGACCATTCTTAGCTTGGGGCGGTCTCATGTTTTGCCAAAAAATAGAGTGGAGCAGGTGGCCATTATAGTTAAAACTCAAATCTCGCATAATTTCTCTGACATTAAGGTCGACTTGGCTTTGTTTGTGAGCTTCCAACTTGGCTAACGCCAGGTTGGTACCTTTAACGTAGTTGGCATGATGCTGGCTGTGGTGCAATCTCATAATCGACCCTGAGATAACCGGTTTCAAAGCATCATAATCATACGGTAAACTAGATAAAACAACAGGTTTCATTTAAATCCCCCTTAAAATATTTATAACGCTTTCCTCTAAGCTAAGAATAACACAGCCGGACGATTTGACCAAATAGCTTTAACTACAGGATGACTCTTGATTTCTCACCGACAAAAAAGCTGGTCTTGTGGGCGTGAGGTTGGCTGTAAATAGTAGTTTGGCTACCGATTAAGCTGGCGTCTATCGGCTTATCAACGTTATAAATCTCAACATCCTTCATAACCACGCTGTTTTCCAATGAAGCGTTTTCTATCCGACAGTTATCATCTATTGAGGTATAGGGGCCAACATAAGCATTTTCCAAAACTACATTGTCACCAATACTGACCGGTCCTCGAATATGGCTGTTTTTAATTTTACACCTCTTGCCAACCTTAACCCGACCCTCGATAACCACGCTTTGGTCTAATTTTGGATACTTAACTTCCTTTAAATTATGATCTAACAAGTATTGATTAGCGGTCAGCCAATCGTCAAACTTGCCCGGGTCCAACCACTTGCCTTTATACTCTTTGACATCAACTCGATAACCATGGTTAATCAGCCATTGGAACGGAGCATTAATCTCCAACTCTCCTCTGGCCGACGGCCGGATTTTATCCTCGCCGGTAAAGCAGCTGAAAACTACCTTCTGGAAAAAATATAAGCCGGGAATAGCAAACTTATGGGGCGGGTTTTTCGGCTTTTCCACATATTTGACCAGCCGGCCTTTTTTATCAAAATAAGGCACGCCTAGGCGGGTGTTTTCCGGATGCTCGACCATGGTTACCATGGCATCCGGCTTCTGGTCCAAAAAGTAATCAACCTGGTCTTTGATACCGTCAGCAAAGATATTGTCCCCCAAATGCAGCAAAAAAGATTCGCCGGCCAACCAATCTTGGCAGACCTGAAAGATATTGGCCAAGCCCAAAGGCTTTTCTTGCAATATATAGCTTACTTTTAGTCCCCAGCGACTGCCGTCGCCTATGTGCTGTTTGACTATTTCCAACCAGCCAGGATTGTAAGTAATAGCTACTTCTGTGATACCAGCTTCGGCAATCGTCTCCAATGGGTAATAAATCAGCGGTTGATTAGCAACGGGAATAAAATGTGTATTGTTAGAAAAGGTGATAGGCTGCATGCGGGTGCCGCGACCGCCGGTTGGCACAATTGCTTTCATAACAAATTTATTTTAACACAAAGATCACAGCCAGCCCTAAAAAGATAAACATTAACTGGGCTGCGTGAGGAACAAGACCAGTCCGCTTTTGATGCAGTTCGGGTACTAAATCGGCCAAGGCTATATAAAGAAAACCGCCGGCCGTAAAAGGTAATAAATAAACTATTTGTTGATTAAAATGAGTGCCCAAACCAAAAACAATCATCAGGCCAGCGACCGCTGTTAAACCCGATAAGAAATTAAATAACAAGGCTTTTTTAGGATTAAAGCCACTGTGGATCAAGATACTAAAATCACCAATTTCCTGAGCTATTTCATGGCCGGCAACGGCTATGACCGTAGCCCAACCAACAGTCGGCGATGTCATAAATCCAGCCCCAATTAACATACCGTCGATTAAGTTGTGTAAGCCATCGGAAAAAAGAATCAACCAACCGGCCGGGGCTTGGCGGCAATTAACTTTATGGCAGTGGTGGTGGCGAATTAGCTTCTCCAAAAGTAGAAAGACAAACAAACCAGCCAAAACCAAAAAACCTATAAGGTTGTCATTATTGATGCTTTCATATGATTCCGGAATCAAATGCCACCAAACACTAGCCAATAAAGAGCCGATAGCAAAACTGACCAAGTAATAGATCGTTTTCTTAAGCTTATTTTTATTAAGAACCAGGGTAACAACTCCGCTTAGGGACAGTAAGCTAACAATAAAAACACCGATAAAGGCTTGAAAAAACAAATCTAAATCAAACATGCGTCAATTATAATACACAAACCACTGACTCATTTAAAACAACTTTACCTTGATTATTTTGCCAATTGGCAACCGGTTTTCTCAGCCAGAGTATTTAATGGCAGTTGACCGCTTAAGCGGGAACCATCGGCAAACTCCCAAGTCGGATAACCTTTGATCTTTTTGTCTTTGCACACCTGCAGCTGTCTTTTACCATCAGGAGTTGAACACTCGATATAGGCTACATATTTAAACGATGGGCCAAACATCTTTTTTGGCTTTTACAGTGCGGACACCAAAAAGCGCCGTAAAAAACAGCCTTCTTTTGCTTCAAACATTGGGCAAAAGCATCCAGCCGACCAGGCTGGGATCGGGATTTGAACCTTAAAAAGGCAAAGCCAAGTCCTAAAACCAGGCCAATTATAATGATTGCTTTTTTGGTTTCCATCTTTAAATCATACAATAACTATTTAGAATTATTCAAAATAACCGGTACAGGTCGCGGGTATGGCGAGTAATCATCCGGCTGGTTGGCTGTTAACCAAAAAAAGATATAAACAATCAAGAAAACTCCAAGCCAAACAACCTGCATAACAAAAATGACAACAGCCGCTTTCCAACCGTACTTGGCCCCAAAAATCACCGGCAAGCCAAAGATAATAAGTGTATAAATCAATGCGACAAAAATTAAAGCTATAATACCAAACAATGAATCATAAGGAAAAAATGACCACCAGCCGATTTGATTTAGATAACGAATCAAATATGTTAAGCCAACAACTAAAAAACTGGATGTAAAACCAGCCAATACAACTTTCAAATTAAAAGCTTGCCTGGAGTTATTAGTCGAGAGCTGACTAACTGTAGTTTTGATTTGACTTCTGGCTTTAACCTGAATCTGTTTTTTTGGCCCTGGACCATCCCTTTTAATAAACTGGATTAATAAATACAGAACTAAAAAAGCTATGGCAACCACAGCCAAGGCTAGCATGATTTGCTTCAGGTATAATCTGAATTTACTGGCAGCATAAGTGCCTTTGACGTTTAAGCTCTCATTTGGCGCCAGGTTTTTAGCCTGTTTGATTAATGACCCGCTGTAACCGATCCGGCTCACGAGTTTATCCATTGCCGGACTGGATATGCTTTTGACCGACACACTCGAGAGGCCAACATTCTCTAATTGATAATTAACTGATGCCCGTTTGCCTTTGAGATAAAGATCGCTATCAACATCAACCGCAACCCTAAGCTGTTTAATCCTAAAAGGAACCTTCAAGGTTTCGAAGTTGAATTTGTAAAGCCCGAAACTTTTGGTTACGTAGCCCTTAGCCGTATAAGCAATGATTAAAACGGTTGATTTATACGGCCTCACCGGAATCGGCAGGTCGAACCGATACAAGTTGCCGGATTTGTCATATTTGATCTTTTGATAACTGGGTCTGTATGAATCGCTGAAATAATAATTCCCTTGGTAATCCGGCTCTTTGTATTCCAAGCAGGTTCTAAATTCACTTTCATAATCGTAGCGAACACATCTTGGCGGCAA
>JAJRVN010000016.1 GCA_024277325.1 Patescibacteria group bacterium
CAACCGGAAAAATGTCTAACCGATGCCGACAATAACGGCAAGCCAATGGATGCGGACTTTAACCGCAACGACATCATCGACATTAACGACTTTATCGTTTGGTTGACTACTTGGCAACATCAACAAGCTTTTTGACAAAAAGAACCCCCCCCAAAGATACATATTTACCTTTGGGGGTTAGTTGTTTCTAAATTACTTTAACTCGACTTGAGCCCCGGCAGTTTCCAACTTTTTCTTGGCTTCTTCGGCTTCTTCTTTCTTGACGCCTTCCAAAACTACTTTTGGCGCTGCCTCAACCAAATCCTTGGCTTCTTTAAGGCCTAAATCTTGTCTAAGCTCTCTTACCGCCTTAATGGTTGAGATTTTGTTGGCTCCAGCCGCGGTTAAGACGACGTTAAACTCGGTCTTTTCCTCTTCTCGGTCGGCAGTTTCGCTCGCGCCGTTGCCGCCAGCGGCAGCTACCGCTACCGGAGCGCTGGCCGTAACGCCGAACTTGTCCTCCAAAGCCTTAACCAATTGGGACAGCTCCAAGACGGAAAGTTTCTCAACCTCGTCAACGATTTTTTGTAACTTAGCAGGCAGCTTAGCCTGGTCTTGAGTTTTTTCCTCACTCATTTTGCCTCCTTAATTGATAATATAAATTTATTAATTTTGTTTAACCTTTTTAATGTTGTCCAGGACCCAAACGAGTTCTTTCATCGGCCAAGATAAGCTGTTAACCAAGCCGTAAATCGGAGCGTTTAAGCTGCCGACCACTTGGGCTTGGAGGCTTGCTTTATCAGGCAGGTTGGTTAATGAAACAATGTCATCAGCTGAGATGAAGCCAGTCTGATCAAAGCCGGCTTTTAAACTTGGGGTCTGGCTGTTTATTTCTTTAACGAAACCGCTGATTACTTTTAGCGGGCTAACCGTATCATCATAAGCGAAAACAGCGGCTAAGGTGCCGGTCAAGATATTTTCTGATTGAAGCTTGTCGGCTGTTTCTTTTTTAATCTTGGCTAAAGCTCGGCTGAAGAGGCGGTTTTTAATAACCATCATCTTGGCTTTTGAGTCTTTAAGTTTTTGTCTCAAAAGATTAAATTGTTGGGTGTTTAAACCTTTATAATCGGCTAAATAAACCGCTTGACTAGCTTGAAGCTCTTGAGCGAGCTTGTCAACCAATTCTTTTTTCTTTTGGCTTGGCATAATTTTCCTAGATAAAAATAAACTTATTAAACCAACCGAAAGATAACAACGAGGAAACTTGAAGTTAACCTCGGTAGGCTGTTTAATTCCGATAGAAACTTCGGAGCCCTACTGTCTTCGGTTTGTCTTTAACGATTATATCACAAACTTGCCCGGCTTGGGTTAAGTGTCAGGCTGGTAGTAAACCGCTTGGCTTTAAAAGTAAAAACCTGAACCTGCTTTGGGTCTTGCCACGCTAATGGATTAATTTTTAAGCCTAGGCACAATCGGGATAATAGGTTTTCCGCCTGGCTGACACCGATGGACTTGTCCGGCAGAGAGTAAGCTTGCCGATTGCCGGCTTTTAAAACAAACCCGAGTTTGTTTGTTTTCAAGTGGGAGATTAAATCCGAACCTGAAGCAAAAAACAACTGTTGGGGCGGTTGGATAACCAGAATTTCAATCTTTAAACATTTATTCTTGATGGCTTGACCAACCAAGTTTGCTTTTTGGCCGGCTTTGACAGTGTTTTTAATAAGATTAACCCAGGCAGGTTCCAAAGAAATCAACTGGCCGGCTTGGCCGATGAGCTTACCGTTATGAAAAAGAGAAACGAAGACACCGCGCCTTAATTTACAAGCATGGTTAATTTTTCTTGGTTGCCCCACTATGGGTCGGCCGGCCACATAATCAAGCAGTGTTTGCTTGGCTAACTGAACCAAGAAGGATTTTTCAGACATGTTTTATTTTAAACCAAGACTTCCAAGCTCGCTAGGGCTTTCCAAATTGTTGTTTTTTGTATAATTAAATTAGATGTGTGGTATTTACGGCTATATTGGCACTGACGCCGACGCAGCTTCAGTAGTGGTTTCCGGCTTGCAGAAATTAGAGTACAGAGGGTATGACTCAGCCGGCTTGGCGATCATTGATGCTAATCATAATTTAAAGATTCTCAAGCAAGTTGGCTATGTTTCAGAGCTTAATCGGTTGGTTTTTAAAAAATCAAAAGAATTAATCGCCAAGGTTGGTATAGGCCACACTCGATGGGCCACTCATGGCCGAGTGAACAAAGCCAATACCCACCCCCACATTGATTGCCATAAACAGATAGCCGTGGTTCATAACGGAGTTATAGAAAATTATCGGCAACTCCAGCGCCAGTTAATTGAAAAAGGCCACAGATTTACCAGCCAAACGGATACGGAAGTTATTCCCCATTTAATCGAGGAGTTTTTGGCTGAAGGCTTAAAGTTTCGCCAAGCCTTCAACCAAGCCTTAAGCCGGTTGGTAGGCGCCTGGGCAGTAGCGGTGATTTCCGAACTGGATCTGGATACCATCTGGATAGGCCGGCACTCCAGCCCGCTGGCGGTCGGCATAGGCGACAGTCAGCTTTATTTAAGCTCTGACGCTCGAGCTTTTGACCATCAAGTTGGCAATATTGTTTTTTTGGAAGACGGACATCTGGGCAGTTTGTCGGTTCGGCGGGGTTTAAAACTGTTTAATCTGAAGGGTAAGCCAATCAACTACACCTTGATCAACAAAAACGGCTTGGACAAGATAGAGATGGACAAAAACGGCTATGACCATTTTATGTTAAAGGAAATCTGTCAACAGCCCCAAGTTTGTCGGCAGTCTTACCAAGGCCGGATAGATTTTAAGGAGAAAAAAGTAGTTTTAGGAGGTTTGTTTAATTACAACTCACAGATAAAGCAAAGCCGTTTTATTGGTTTTGTCGGTTGCGGCAGCTCTTATCATGCCGGCTTGCTGGCCGAGATAATCGGCCGGGAGCTGGGACTATCTACTTTTAGCTTGGACAGCAGTAATTTTGGCCGAGCCGACGTTGATAAATATGTATTAAATAATTCGAGTTTGTTTTATTTAAGCCAAAGCGGCGAGACATCAGATACCTTAAACGCTTTAAAGATAATTAAGCTGGAAACCCAAGCTTTAAATTTAGGCATAGTTAATGTGGTTGGCAGCAGCTTGGCCCGCCAAGTTAAAGCTGGAGTTTACACTCGAGCGGGTATCGAAGTTGGCGTGGCGGCGACTAAAAGTTTCTTAACTCAAGTTTTGATCGGTTTGATAACCGCCATTTACATAGCCGATCTAAAAGGCATGAAGATAAAGTCACGACAACGACTGTTTCAAGATTTAAAGCAACTGCCTAATAACATTGAGAAAGTTGTTGGTTTATCAAAGGAAATCAAACAACTGGCCAAGCGAATCCTATCGGTAGATAAATTTATGTTTTTGGGCCGACGCTTGGCCTATCCGATAGCTTTGGAAGGGTCGCTTAAGCTAAAAGAGATTAGCTACAAATTCAGTTATGGCGATAAACTAGGTAGCCTAAAGCATGGGCCGTTGGCGATTATAGATAAAGATAATCTGGTTATCGCCATAGTTTTCAAGCACGATACCGATTTAAGCAAGAATATATCCAACATCCATGAGATTACAGCCAGAAAGGGTAGGGTGATAGTTATGGGAGATGTTAATCAATCCAGTTTGCCAAGGTCGATAGAAGATTTCATCAAATTGCCGTCGTTGTCGACGGCGTGGCTGACACCTATGGTAGCTGCGGTGGGGGTCCAGCTTTTGGCTTATTATTTGGCTTTGCTTTTAGGCAAAGAGATAGACAGACCTCGCTATTTGGCCAAGAGCGTTACTGTTAATTAGGTTTTTTCAACCGTTTTTATCGGCTGACAAACGGATTACTTTTGATGAAAAAGCGCCAAGGTTTGCCGGCAAAGTCTTGGGCGTAGTCGATGCCGATTCTAGGTCCGGTAGCAATCATGAAAGAGCCAGCCGGCAAGTGTTGGCGGATCTGCAGGCGGGTTAAGCGGTTTAGGTTTTTATTATTAAAGTTTTTATCTATTTGCAACCACCGGCATAACCGCCCCGGACCGCTGGCCAGACGGCGCTTTTCCCTTAAGCTTAGTTTGCTTAAAGTCAGTTGTGGATCCTTAATCGGTTCCAAAGCTCGGATTAAGACCGCTGCCGGATAACCGGTTTGTTCGGTAGTGACATTGAGACAGTGGTACATGCCGTAAATTAAATAAACATAAAGGTAACCGGCCGGGCCGAACATGGGTTGATTAGTTTTGGTTTTGCCTTTGTAAGCGTGGGAAGCTTTGTCGTCGGGGCCAAGGTAAGCTTCGGTTTCAACGATTATGCCAACTTTTGGGCCGGCTTTGGTTTGGCGAATGAGGGCCTTACCCAATAGAAGTTTGGCGGCCTGGAGGGTTGGTTGTTGGAAAAATGAACGTTTAAGGAGCATATAGACATATTATAATGTCTGAGAAATTATCAAAGAGTAGTTTGGTTTTTATAACTTAGCCAAAGGGAAGGTGATCTTTACTGACGGGCCCATGGTTGGTGCGATGTAAACGCTTTTAATCTCGGAAGGCTTAAGGGCTTTAAGTACGGCCATGAGATTTTCCAGAAGATGTTTTTGATTGAAAGACAATCGGCCGATGCTAGCATGGGCCACATAAGCTTTGGCTTCGGTTTTAACGGTTAATAAGCCACCTTTTTCCATCTCAAGCTTGACTTTTTCAGGTTCTGGGCTGATGGTGCCGTTTTTTGGGTTTGGCATCAGGCCTTTAGGCCCTAAAACTCTGGCAAATTTGGCCAGTTTAGGCATGTATTGGGGGTGGGTTATTAAAACATCAAATTCAAGCTTGCCGGCTTGAATGGCTTTTAAGGTTTCGTCATTAACGATGGTTATTCTTTTGGTTTTACCGGTGCCGTGAGGCAGTTTTACCTTAGCTAGAACGCCTTTTTTATTATTGGTATTAATGTGCAGATCTAAACTGGCGTCAAAGTTAGCATAGCTTAGTTTGGTGATAAACTTAATGGCTTCTTCGGGCGAGTAAGCTTTGTCGCTTTTTTTTAAGGCGGCTGCCTTTAAATAGCGCCGGCTTCTTTGTTTGTTCATAGCCTTGGGATGGGGCTTGGTCGTTTTAGGAGCCTTAACTTCAGGTTTCTCAGGAACCATTTTATCCGGTTGGGCTTCTTTCTTCACAACCTGATCCTTGGGCTCTTTTATTGGTTCTGGTTTTGTTGTTTTTGCCATAAGATTAGTCCTTAATTTTAATACCCATACTTTTGGCAGTGCCGCTGACTATTTTAATCGCCGCTTCAATATCGGTGGTGTTTAAATCAGGCAATTTTTTCTCAGCGATCTGCTTTATCTGGTCGGCGCTGATTTCAGCCACGGTTTCCCGGCCGGGCTTTTGAGCGGCTTTTTTTAGATTGAGCAGTTTCTTAATGGCGGTTGAAACCGGTGGCAGCTTGGTGATGAAGGTGAAGCTGCGATCTTCATAAACGGTGATGACAACAGGGATGATATCGCCTTTAAGATCTTTAGTTTTGTCATTAAACTGCTTACAAAAATCCATGATATTAAGGCCGTGCTGGCCCAGAGCCGGCCCGACAGGCGGCGCCGGATTGGCCTGGCCGGCTGGAATCTGAAGTTTAATTTGAGTTTTAATCTTTTTTTTAGCCATATAACCCCTTTATATTTTTTGAATTTGCAAAAAGTCAAGATCAACCGGAGTCTCCCGGCCGAAAAACAAAACCAAGACTCTAACTTTACCTTTTTCTTCGTTGATCGATTCGATAGTACCCAAGAAGTCGGCAAACGGCCCATCGACGATCTTGACAGCTTCCCCAACCGAGAATTTAGTCTTGAATTTGGGAGCTTCGCTGACCATTAATTTTTTAATTGCTGTAACCTCTTTTTCCGGCAAAGGAATTGGTTGGTTACCAGCGCCGACAAAGCCGGTAACGCCCTGAGTGGTTCTGACCGCCAGCCAAGTGTTGTCATCCAATATCATTCTGACGATGATGTATCCCGGCAAAAACCGCTCGTTCACTTTATACTTTCGCTTGTTTTTAATTTGGATCTTTTCTTGAGTTGGGACAATAACCTCAAAGATTTTATCGGTCAGTTCCAAGGTTTCGGCTCGTTGCTGGATTTGGTGGGCCACTTTATACTCATAGCCGGAATAGGTGTGGACAACATACCATTTTCCCTTGGTTTCATCTACCTTTGAGTTAATGACAACCTGGTTTGGGTGACTTTTACCGATGATGATTTCTTCACTGTCTTGCTTTTTTGCCATATATTTATTATGCCTATTGAGTCAATAGATATTGTAATACTTTAGTAAAGATAAAGTCTAGCAAGCCGACATAAAAGGCCATAACTAAAGAAACGCTGACCACGACAATCAGCCATTTTAAAGCTTGTTGCTTGCTTGGCCAGGTGACCTTTAAGATTTCTTGGTAAACCTCGACCAAAACCTGGTTGCTGGGTTTTTATTCAATCCTTTAATCATGTCTAATATGATAACAAAAAATAAAGAATAAGTAAAAAACTTGTTGAGTCCAAGGATCGGTTGGAAAGTTAGCCATCAAACTGTTTAAGTTATTTTTGTGC